>JAGGUQ010000019.1 GCA_021158435.1 bacterium | reverse complement strand
TTAGGATCAACAGCTTTTCCAATTATAGTATGAGTAATCCCCTTATAATAAAAGAGTTTGACAATTTCTGAAACTATAAAATAAGCCAAAACTATTCCTAATATTATAAACAAATGGGTAATAGTAGGCGGTGTAAAATAAAATATTTTTTGACCAATTGCTGTATAAGGTAAAATAATTGTTGTTATAAAAGCGCCCCCAGTCAGCCATAATATCAATGAAGGCGGTTTTTGTGACCTAAAAAACACGCTTTTTGTCCTAATAGAAAAAAGAAAAACAATTTCGGTTAAAATACTGCCTATAAACCAATTAGTTTGAAGTACTTCTGGGGAAATACGATAAAAAAATCCAAAGAATACAAAATCAAACACAGTGCTTACTATACCTAAGATTATAGCAATAAATATAATATCTTTGACATTATATCTCTTAGGACTAGTTAGCTCTTCCTGCTCTACAGTATCTGCAGCAATAGCCATCATAGGAAAATCTGAGAGCAAATTTACTAATAAAATTTGAAGAGGCAACATTGGCAGAAAAGGAATAAATAAAGAGGCAATAGCAATAGCATAAAAATTCCCAAAATTTGAAGAAAGGGTTGCTTTAATATATTTAGTGATATTTGCAAAAGTTTTGCGCCCCTCTTTAATGCCATCAACAATAACTTTAAGATCCCTTCGTAAAAGTACAATATCAGCTGCTTCTCTAGCAATATCAGCAGCACTTTGCACAACAAGTGAAACTCCAGCAATTTTTAAAGCAGGAGCATCATTGATGCCTTCACCCAAAAATCCAACCTCATGCTTCTCTTGTAAAAGTTGAACAATATTATATTTCTGCTCCGGAGAAACACGAGCAAAAACTGAATAAGCATCTACTGCTTCACGCTGTTTAGATATAGATAATGTTTCTAATTCTTGACCAGTAATAACCTGATCTGGGGAAGAAATTAACCCTATCTGATGAGCAACAGCGCCAGCTACCTCCTTACTATCCCCAGTGATTATTTTTATTTTTACTCCTAACATTCTTGCACGTTTTACAGCAGTAAAAGCAGTTGACTTAATAGGATCCACAAAAGCAATAATGCCAAGAAAATCAATTTTTGTCTCAAGTGCTTGAATTTGATCAAACGAATAATTCAAACTTGAATTGTTTACATTTTTCTTACCCACAGCTAGCAAACGACGACCTTGAATGCCTTGCTGGATAATCCATTTATCAATTTTCTGTCTCTCTTCATTAGAAATATTTTTACAAATATCAAGAATAACCTCAGGCGCACCGCGGACAATCAATTCCTTACGCCCATTTTTAGCAGCTATTAAAACACTATTTCTTCTTCTTGTTGGATCAAATGGTATATCAAACAATCTTTTATACTCAAAAATTTCAGATTGTTCTGTCTTAGTTAATTTGTTCCACAAAGCTAAATCAAATGGTTCTAATTTCTTTTTTTGAGGCGAAGTAGTAGCTAAGTTTGCATATAATAATACTTCTCTTGAGGTAGTCTGAGGATATATTTCAGCTACCTTTAAAATATTTTCAGTTAGTGTTCCAGTTTTATCTGCAGCTAGTATCTCAATTGCGCCTAAATCCTGAATTGCTGACAATCTCTTAACAATCACCTTTTGTTTAGCTAATTGTCTTGCCCCACGGGCAAACGAAAAAGTAATTACTACTGGCAAAACTTCTGGTATAACACTAACTGCTAAAGCAATAGAGAAAATAACAAGGTGAACAATATCAGCATTCTCGCCTTTAATGACAATATTAGCTAAAAACACAAGTATTAATGTAACAACAACTAACCGAAGAATAAACTTGCTAAATCTATTTATCCCCTTTTCAAAGCTGCTAATGCGCTTAGTCCCAGCAGTCAAACGGGCAATTTTACCCAAAGCAGTTTGTTTACCAATTGCTACTACAATACCTTTGGCTTTCCCATTAACTAATATAGTGCCAGAAAAGCCTAAATTTGATGCCTGAAATAACTCCTTAACTCCTTGAGGCAGGGCTTCGCTTGTCTTTTTTATTGGAACTGACTCACCAGTTAATACTGTTTCATCAACTGTTACATTGTCTGTTTCAATAAAACGGATATCTGCTGGAATTTTATCCCCTGTTTCTAAAACAATAATATCCCCGGGAACAATTTCCTGGGGGCGCACTGTATCTATTTCGTCATTTCGAAAAACTTTTACATAAGAAGTAACATATTGTTGAAGTAATTGTAACGTACGTTCAGAACGATATTCTTGATAAAACCCTAAAACTACACCAATCAAAAGGAACAACAAAATCATACCAGCATCAATTATTTCTCCAAGCAAAAAAGCTAAAATTGAAGCTCCTAAAAGCAAATAAATAAATGCGGACTTAAATTGACGTAAGAAAATCACCCACCAACGAATATCCTGCTCAGAAATTTCGTTCTTCCCATACTTCTCCAATCGTCTCTGCACCTCCTTAGTAGACAAACCTTTATTAATTGACACTTTTAACTCCTTTGCTGTTTCCCCAACTGATTTGGCAGTATATTGAAGTGAAATTAAGTTTTGCATAATTTATTTTTTAATACCCTTTATTTTTGATTATCTGCTTCATTTTTCAAAAACATCTTCATGTTTTGCCCTAATTAAATTTAAAATCAAAGCTGCAACTGCTGCTAATATAAAAGTCCATTGAATTGCAAAAAACATTGAAATAAGAAAAATTAAAATTGCCATTAATACTTTCCCCAATTGAATAGCCACCTCGTACAAAACTGTTTGTTCATCAATATAATGGCCCTCGTCTGCTGCTGTTTCATACCTTAAAGAATCAAAAGGAGTCTTTGTTAAAATATTCGATAAATTATGGTAAGTGCTTACTATAAACACTTGGAAAGCAGTATCTATAAAAATCTTAAGAATCCAGCCAAGGAAAACCAAAAAACTGCCTATCTTTAAAACTTTTTTCTCTCTTAAGTAGCTGCTAATATATTTGCCTATTCCCAACTGCAAAATAACAGTTGCCATGATAACAAGGCTTGAAATTAACCCAACCTGGAAATAATCACCTTTTAAAACTCCAAAAATAAAAATTGGCCAAACCATTATTCCTACTAAATCCTCTCCTCCATAAGACATAAAAGCAATCATTGTCTTTCTGTTCTCTTTAGAAAAAAACTTTTTCCACAACTCACGATAAGTCCAGTTAAAACTCTCTTCTGTACGAGGAATAATTAAATAAGGGAAAAAAGATAAAAGATAAAGGATAACTGCAATAACAAAAAGTACATCAAAGCTAAAACTGCTAACAATCCAACCAGCAATAGCAGGAACAAAAGCTCCCATAATATTCCGGGTAACATTCATCACGCTTACTGCTTCAGGTTTATCTTTTCTTTCTGTAAATTTTGCAAAATCAACATGGTATGGAACCCAGTAAAACAACCTGTATAAAGTAAGCACCAAAATGGAAAATGGGATAAGATAAATAAGATTTTCTTCATTTATGAAATAAAAAATTGAATAAAACAAAGCACCCAGGAAAACACTAATCTGAAGCGCCTTGCGGAATCCAAACTTGTTTAAAAATATAGCACCCAACCCAACAAATATCCCATATAAAAAATGGGCAATTCCATAATATAAAACAACATACCGAAAATTCTCATTAAAAAGATTATATAAAAAAATTGGCAAGAATATACCTAAAAGGCCACTTGCAACCATTACTATGGTTTTAGCTGTGTAAAGAGAGGTAAAACCACGGGAAATTTCACCATCAAAATATATTTTTTTCCTCTTTACCATAGATTCTATAAAATCTTTGTTCTAAATAAATAATGCTTATTGGCTCCATTTTTATATACGACAATGCAACTCTATAAACATAAAAACGCTATCAAAGTGTTGTTGTTAAACTTAAATAAGTCTCTTATATCTTCCTAAATAGCCGAAGCTTTAAATTCTCTGCTCTTCCTTTTATAACTAAATATATTTTCTGTACTTATTATAATTGTAAACAGAATAGAAGATAAAGCAAATAAATTGCATCTAACATCCGAAATATTTATCCCTTACCAACTTCATTAAGTTTAAGATAAATGAAAATGGCTACCTTTTTACTAGCTGGTAGCCAATTCATTAAACGCCTTAATATCCGCTTCCTCAAAAACTAAAAGCCCAATTTTTCTAATTTATAACTCCTTACTCAAATGCTGTTAGAGTTTGTTTAATAGGCTAAAGTTCTTCTTTCTGGAACTTTTCTTCTTGGGTTTGATCTAAATCTCTAATAAGCTTTGTTAACTCAGCAAAATGTTCTTTTTCATCGTCTCTAATATGGCCTAAAACCTTTTTAATCCTTTCATTGTCAGTTTCATCTATATGCTTCTGGTATTGATTAATAGCTCCCAATTCTCCTATTAAATCTTCCCTTAAGTTTTCTAAATCTTTGTTCAACATATCTTCAATGTTATTCATTTAATTTGACCTTATATTTTATTCTATCAAAAACCATTCCCTTGGCAATAAAAATACCCTGCTTTAAAACATAGGGTCTAAAATACAAATCTTCTCAAGTAGAGATTGTCCTCAGCTTGTTAAGGGTTTGGAGACTAACTTTAAAATCTCTTCAAAATTGTCTTCAGGTCTAGCTTTAACTCGAAATTTGTATCCACATTTCTGACACTGGTAGTGAATAATATATTCCCCTCCTTTTACTTCTACTCCTATAGGCTCCATTAATCCTCCACATTCAGCTTCTCTATCACCAGGATTAACATCTACATGCTTTGACCATAAACATTCTGGACAATGATCAGTATAACCTGTCCCTTTAACAAAAGCACCGCATTTTTCACAAACAAAATCTTCTATTCTTTTTTGAAATCTTTTCTTTTGCATGTTTTGTTTTCCTTTGAAACATTCCCGGAGAACTTCCCGGAGGTAGACTCTGGAATTGAAAGTCTCCGGAATTGAAATTCCTCTTCCTATCTTTGTATTATTTTTTATTTTTAATATTTATCTTAATAAATTTTCTTTTTCCAACCTGAATAATCATACCCTCCCTGATTTCAATTTTCATTTTCCAATTTGTTATTGTTTTGCCATTAATTCTAACCCCCTTTTGTGAAATAATCCTTTTAGCTTCACCTTTTGAAGAAACCAACTTTGTTTTAAATAACAGGTCAGGGAGAAGATATTTCTTCTGGGAAGCTCTAAAAACAGGTATTTCTTTAGGAATTCCTTTTTCTTTAAAAACCTTATTAAACTCCTTTTCTGCACCTTCAGCTACCCGCTTTCCGTAATAAAGGGCAACAATTTCCTTGGCTAATTTGGCCTTTAAATCTCGAGGATTCACTTTCTTATCTTCCAAAGATCTTCCAATTTCTTTAATTTCTTTTGTAGATAAAGGGGTACAAAGTTCAAAATATATTGGAATTAATTCATCTTTTATAGACATTATTTTCCCATACATTTCTCTAGGTTCATCAACTATTGTCACAATATTACCCCAACTCGTAGACATTTTTCTACCATCAAGACCTGGAAGCATTTTAAGAGTTATAATATCTTGTGGCTCCTGACCAAACATTTTTTGAATCTCTCGACCAACTATTAAATTAAATAGTTGGTCAGATCCTCCTATTTCTATATCAGCCCTTACAGCTACAGAGTCATAACCCTGAAACAAAGGATAGGTTAATTCATGAAGGCCTATTGCTTTTTCTTCATTCCACCTTTCCTTGAAATTTCTCCTTTGTATCATTTGTTGGGCAGTAAATTTCATTGAAAGCTTGATTAAATCCCTTGCACTTAATTTATTCAACCACTCACTGTTATAATGCAATTCTACTTTATTCATGTCTAAAATTTTAGATATTTGCCTACTATAGTCTTTCATGTTTTCTTTTACCTCTTTTTCAGATAAAACCCGGCGCATTGCTTTCTTATCAGAAGCATCACCAATTTGGGCAGTAAAATCTCCAATAATTAAAACAATCTGATGGCCTAATTCTTGAAAAGCTTTAAGTTTTAAAAATTGCCAAGCCCTCCCAAGATGAATTTTAGGTCCAGTAGGGTCAATGCCATGTTTAATTCTTAATTTCCTTCCTGACTTTAGTTTTTTTAAAAGGGATTTTTTCTCAATTATTTCTTCTATCCCTTTACTCAAAACCTCTTTTATTTTTTGAGAATCAGTAATAACTTTCATAGAAATAAATTATTCATGCTTTTCATTTTTCTCGAGGTGCTAGATAAAATATTCATATCCCTTGTTTATAAATTTTATAACTCTCACCCAATTTTCTTCTAAAAAATCTCTGACTGTCAAAAAATTTCTTTTTAAAATATTTTTGCCTTTCTCCCTTTCTGGCATATGCTGACATTTCCGCCAGTCAAAATACTTTTTTAGAATAGAAAAATTCTTAGGTATATACAACACATTTCTTACCTTGGCCTCTATTAAAACCTTTTTACTTATACCTGGTGTCGCGTGGCCGTGAGCAAAATGATTTCTATACCTATAGAGTTCTTCCACTTTTTTGAATCTAAAGGAATTTTTATATCTCGAGGACAAATTAAGGGGAACCTAAACTCTTGAAATCCCTTTACTATCTGTTTTAATATCGTTTTGTTCATATAGAACCACTTTTATACTAAAATGGTATCATAAATGATACCATTCTGTTAATCGCCGCTTTTCCGAAAAGGTAAACCCTGGAAATGGCTCCGGGAGTGGGATTCGAACCCACGACACGCTGGTTAACAGCCAGCTGCTCTACCACTGAGCTATCCCGGAATAATTAAAAAAATTTAAGAAACAAAATAATCTTCTACTTTTTTCAATTTTTCAAAAGTCCTTATTCTTTCTAAAGCCTTACTCTCAATTTGACGAATTCTTTCCCTAGTTACCCCAAAAATTTGCCCAACCTCTTCTAATGTATGAGAAACCCCATCAGTTAATCCAAATCTCATATCCAAAATTTTCTTTTCTCTTTCTGGCAAATCAACAATAATTTCTCTAATATAGTCTCTTAGTAATTTTAGAGCAGCTACTCTATCTGGGCTAATCTGCTTAACATCTTCAATAAGATCACCTAATTCAGTATCTTTTTCATCATCCTTTCCTACTCCCATTTCCAATGAAATGGTACCCTGAGAAGCTTTAATTAATCTTTCTGCCTCTTCTACTGGCAACCCAACCTCAGCAGCTATTTCCTCAACTGAAGGCTTGCGATTCAACTGCTGAGTTAACCAATGGTCCACTTGATAGATTTTACTTAAAATTTCAACAATGTGAACAGGAACTCTGATTGTTCTAGATTGATCAGCTAAAGCACGGGTAATTGCCTGCTTTATCCACCAACTAGCATAAGTAGAAAATTTATAACCCTTTTTCCAGTCATATTTTTCTACTGCCCTAAACAGCCCAACATTACCTTCCTGAATCAAGTCCAAAAAACTCAAACCATAACCAGTAAATTTTTTAGCAAGACTAACCACCAAACGCAAATTTGCTTCAACTAATCTTTGAGCAGCAGCTTTATCCCCTTTATCCTTTTTTTTAGCTAATTCAATTTCTTCTTCAGGAGTTAAAAGAGGAACCCTGCCAATTTCTCTCAAATACATCTGAATAGAATCAGCCGAAAGCTTTGTTAAATCAAAAAAGAGCTTTTCTCCCTGTTTTGGTCTTTCTTCAGAAAAAGATAAAAGATCATCACCAGTATCAATAACCTCTATCCCCTGCTCTTCTACTTTATCTAAAAATTCCTCATATTTATCCAAATATTTTTCTACTCTAGGAAAAGTATAATAAAGTTCGTTTGTGGTTACAAAGCCGCGTTGTCTTCCTTTCCAAAGCAATTTCTCAGCCTCTTGTTCAGGCCACTTAGTTGAAGCAAGTTGAGATTTTTTCTTTTTTACTTTCTTTGCTGTCTTTGCTGACTTGGTTTTTTTATTTTGTGTTTTCTTTGCCTTAGGGCTCAACTTGCTGGTTTTTTTATTTTTAGCTCTCTTAGCCATTTTCTATTCTCATTACGCTTTTTAGTTAAAAATAACAATTCTTCAGTCAAATCTTTTATTTTCTCCTTATCTTTTTTCTCTTCTGCTTCTTTTAATTGAGCATTCTTTTCATCTATCTTTGACCTTAAATAAAGGTCTTTAAGATTAGCAACTAAAATCTTTAATTCTCTACTTCTTTCTTCAGAAGTTAAATTCTCGTATTCTTTTTCAACTATTAAAACCAATAAATTACAAATATCTAATAATCTTTTTTCTTTTTTTATTGCTTTATTAAAATAACTTAAACTTAAACCTTTTTTCTTCCAATATTTTTTTATTAAACGGGCAACATCCTTTAAATCATGTCCAGGAAGGAAGTCAAGATTTAAGAAATCAACACTTTCTGTTATTTTTGGATATTTTATTAAAAGACCTAAAATCCTCCTCGCTATTTCCTCTTCAATTGAAACTGACCTTTCTTTATTTTCCTGAGTTTGTTCTACATCTTCTTGTTCAAACGGAGAAGATGTTTTATTCTTTTCAGCTGAACTAATCTGAGACAGCCTTTGTCTTAAGGAATCTTCAGAAACCTTTAATTTCAAAGATAACTTCTGAATCCACAAATCTCTTTCAAAAGAATTTTTAATCTTAGAAACAACTAAAAGAACCTGCTCCCCTACTTGCTTTTTTTCTTCTAAAGAGTTCAGCTTTTTTCCTTTAAAAACTTGGTTAAAATAATAATCCATGAAAAGAATTGGCTTTGAAACAGCTTTTTCCCAAAGTAAAGGATTCTGGCGAATGCACTCATCAGGGTCTTTTCCTTTTGGCAATTGAATTACCTTAATGTTTAAATCATTAGCTAACATTAATTCAACACTCCGATTTGTTGCTGAAAATCCTGCTGGATCAACATCTAAAGCAAGCAAAACATTGGAAGTATAACGTTTTATTAAACCAACCTGCTCTTGAGTTAAAGCTGTACCTGATAAACAAACCACATTTCTTATCCCTGCCTGAAAAGATGAAATCATATCCATATTTCCTTCAACTAAAATAACCTTATCAGCATCCCTAATATATTGTTTTGCTTGGGCAAGCCCGTACAAAACCTGACTTTTGTTATAAATCAAGGTTTGAGGTGTATTTATATATTTAGCTTTAGATTCATCTTCAGCGTCAGGCAAAATACGTCCAGTAAAACCAACAACTTCTCCATAAAGATTGAAAATAGGGAAAATAATTCTGTTTCTGAAGCGGTCATAGTACTGGCCGGATTTTTTCCCAGGAATAATCAAGCCAGCCATTTCAACATCAGCTAAAGAATAACCTCTTTTTTTCAAAAATTTTAACAAACTATCCCATTTATCTGGAGCAAAACCTATTTGAAAAATTTTTAAAGTTTCAGGTTTTAAACCTCTTTTCTTCAAATAATCCCTTGCTTTTTTAGCTAAAGGAGATTTTAAAAGAACCTGATGATAAAACAAAGCGCTAATTTGACATATCCGAATAAGCTTTAAACGACTATCCGACTGCTTTACATCCTTTGCCTGCAACTTAACACCAGCTCTTTTAGCTAAAATTCTCAAAGCTTCTTTAAATTCTATGCCCTCAATTTTTTCCAAAAAAGTAAAAATATCTCCTGATTCATTGCAGCCAAAACAATGCCAAAATTGTCTTTCTGGTGAAACATAAAAAGATGGATGTGTATCTTTGTGAAAAGGACACAAACCTTGATAATTTTTACCAACTTGTTTTAACTTAATATACTCGCTAATAAAATCAACAATATCTATTTTTGATTTTATCTCTTCAATAGGATCCATATTAGGAATTTTAAGCTAAAAAAACAAAAAGTAAAGAGTTAAAAAGAGCCAGATTTACTGGCTCTTTTTACCTACTTTTTCCTAATTAACTTCCAGGGATGCTTTTTTATTTCCTCGCTCACCTCCTTTAAATTCTTAATAGTTTGTTGAAGATTGTTTTGAAAATCTTTATTAAACAAAGAGTCTGAAGCTTGGCTAACTGCAAAATCTAATTTCCTCACAAAATTGTTTATATTCTCAACAGTTGAATCTATACTAACTATCATTTCTTTAAAATCATTATAAGGCAAAGTGTCTAACTTCTGGTTTACCTTCCCAACCAATTTATTAAGATTAACAGCTAATTCTTCTGATGTTCCCAAAACCTTATTGGTATTTTTTTCTATTCTCGTTACCTTAAGTCTAAGGTCAGTAAGAGCAAGCTTTAAATCATTAATTAACTCTTCGGTTTGAGACAACAAATTACCTGTTTTTTGAATTATTTCTCCCAAAGAAAGCATGCCTTTTCCAGAAATTGTATCTCCTGATTCTAAATACTGCCTACTTTCCGAAAAGGTAATTTCCAAGTATTTCTGGCCAAACAATCCTTCTGACCTTAAATTAACTTCTGAACCATAAGGAACTTTTAAATCCTCTGTTAAAACAAAAGTTACCAAACTGGTTTTTGGCGGAATTCTTGCTTGAATTTTCTTAACATAACCTACTTTTCTTCCAGAATACCAAACAGGATCATCTTCTCTTAATCCTGATATACTTTTAAATTCAGCAATCAACTGATATTCTGCTTTTTTCTGAAAAAATCCTGTTTTCCAAAAAACTATACCTAAACAAACCAGAATAAAGATAAAAATAACAAAGCAAATAATAACCCACTTATACCTTCTCATTGTTCTCACCTCCCTCCTGAATAAAAACCTTCAAAACTTCTTCTGCTGTCTTTGGCTGACCTAAATCTTTTATTTCTCCATTCCTTAACAGAACTATCCTTTTTGCTAAAGACAAGGCGCAATTAATGTCATGAGTTGCAATTACTGAGGTGATCTTCATCCTTTGATGAACTTTACTAATCAGCTGTATTATTTTCCGCGAGGAAATCACATCAAGCCCAGCAGTTGGCTCATCATAAAGTAAAACCGAAGGATTATAAATCATACTCCTAGCTAAAGCAACTCTTTTTTTCATTCCCTCAGACAACTGAGAAACTTTCAAATCTTCTGTTCCCTGCAAACTAACCATTTCCAACATTCGCTTTACTTTTCTTTTAATTTCCATTTCCGAACAAACCTTATGTTCCTTTAGATAAAAACCAACATTTTCCTCAACTGATAAAAAATCAAACAAAGCTGAAGTCTGAAAAACCATTCCAATTTTCAAGCTCAACTTCCTTTTTTTGATTCCATTTTCTGAAGGGAACATTTTCTCGCCCTGAAAATAAATTTCTCCCTTTTCCGGCTTAACTAATCCTAAAAGAATTTTTAGAAAAGTTGTTTTCCCGCATCCAGAAGGACCAATTAAGCCAATTATTTCTCCTTTGTCTACTTCCAAATTCACTCCATCCAAAACCACCTTTTCTTTATAACTTTTATAAAGGTCTCTCACTACTATTTCTTTCCCTTTCATGGCTCTCTCTCCTTTCTTCTTAATTATTCAACAAACTGAACAAAAAATTTACTAGAAAAATAAAGAAAAAGTTCATTACTACAGAACGAATTGATGCTTTACCAATACCAGCAGAACTTTCTTCCTTCTTTTTCAAGTATAAACCACTATAACTGGAAATTAAAGCTAAACCAAAACCAAAAATACTTGCCTTAATTAACAGCCTAAACAAAAAGTAAACCTGGAAAAAATCCTTAGCCATATAAAGAAAAGTACTTGCAGAAACTCCCAAACTTAAAGCAGTAAAAAACTGTCCAAAAAAACAAGCTAAACCAGCAAAACACACCAAAACAGGATGAAAAATAATACAAGCAATCACTCTTGGAATAACAAGGAACTTTACTGGACTAACTCCTAATGTTCTCAAAGCAGAAATCTGTTCTGTAATTTTCATTGAAGCTGTTTCTGCTGTCCAAGCAACACCAACCCATCCAGACAAAATTAAAGCAACTAACAATGGAATTAATTCTTTAACAATCCCTATGCTTACTGCTCCTGAAGTTGGACCTAACCCATATCTAACAAAATATCTGGTTGTCTGATATCCATACCCAACACCAATTAATAAGCTAATTAAAATTATCAACCAAACTGATCCAATCAATCTCATCATTTCTTTGGCTAATCTATCCATTTTCTTCCTCCTTTCTTTATTTATTAAACATGTAAAGAGCTAAATTATATAACAAACTCAAATCTGATAAAGTGCAGTTATATTAGCATTAAATATCTTAATGGAACCTTAACTATAGAATTACCAACAAGTTCTAATTTTTTACTGCCAATAACCAGCCCGTATTGAGGGCTTCTTATTTTTTTCATTGTGTTTTGCACTTGTTCTATCTCTTCCTTATTAAAACCAATCTCAATAACTATATTCTTCTTATTTTGCAGAGTTAACACAAAATCAGCACCATTTTCAGCAACATCATATGAAAGTCTTGACTCACTAAAAGTATAAGTACCTTTTTTTATATCTTTTTGGAAAACTAAAACAAAATAATCTTCTAATTTCTTTCCTTCTATACCTGAAGGATAATTATTATTTAATACAGCTGATCTTAAGGATGGTGAAATAAAAAGGATTTTTGGCGTTTTCCTCGTCGGTCCATAAGTTGTACCATAAGCCCTTACTTTCGTTATAATTCCGCTTAATGTCAAAACATCAATCAAACTATCCAATGTTTCTGGCCTTCTAATCTTCAAAGCTGCTTGTAATTTGGTAAAACTGATAACATCAGATTGAGCTAAAAGATAAAGCAAGTCGCTAATTTTAGCAATTGTCTGTGTTTCAAACCTCTTAAGCTTAAGAATGTCTTTAACAATAATTCCATCTATCACGCTTTTTATCTTTTCAATTCTCTTTATCTTATTGCTTATATTCAAAGTTGAAGGGAAGCCTCCTGATTCAAAAAATTCATCTTCCGCTTCTGGTGGCACTTCATTAACAAAGTACCTATTTATCTTATCTTCTTCCTTGCTTAATTTCTTGAAAACCTCGCTGGCATCTAAGGAGTTAAACAAAGCTTCTTGTAAATAATCTGATAGATTGGATCTAATAGGAAGTTTGTTGTATTTTAAAATTAAATACTCGCTAAATTTCATTGGAAAAACTTGCCACGTTCCAGCTCTTCTTGCTAAATCGGCAATCATATTAATTTGCAGTGCAGACGAGCCTGTAGCAATAACTAAAATGTCTTTATGCCCTTTTGTTCTATCAAAAAGATTTTTTAAAAACAGGCCCCATCTTTCATCAAAATGAATCTCATCAAGTAAAAGTAAAATTTTCTTACCGGGTTTTTCAAAATAAAATCCCTTTACTTTTTCGTAATAGCTAAAAAAATCATTCAAGGAAATTTGCTCTGCATGGAGCTGGCTTACATCTAAATATAGCCTCTCATCTAAGCGGTTGATAACCTTCAAAAGATCTTTATCTTTTGATTTTAAAAATTTTTCAATTGCATATAATTGTGCCAAAAGCGTACTTTTACCTATACCCCTTATCCCAGGCATTAAAATTATCTTTTCTGTTTCATGAAGTTCACTTCTTAAGAATCTTTCAATTAGTTTCTTAAATTCGGTAAATATAAATCTAGTCGGCAGTTTTTTTCTGTTTTCATCATAAATATAACCTTCAATTCTTTGAGGAAGAGTTGCCTGCCATTTTATAAAAAATTGTTCTATTTTTACTTCTTCCATAATTTTTTATTCAGTCCCTATTATAATAGGAACTGAATTATTGTCAAGTCCCTATTTTAATAGTAATTAAAACATTCTATTTTAAAAACGTCAGAACTAAACTTTAGAATAAAGATTACCTCACTTCGTCCCTCTCTAAATTCCCTAATGGCGGTGGGACAGGGATTCGAACCCTGGGTACCCTTTCGGGTACACTTGCTCTCCAGGCAAGCCCTTTCGTCCACTCAGGCATCCCACCAAAAATTAAAATGCGCGTGGGAGGGATCGAACCTCCGACCTTTTCTTTATAAGAGAAACGCTCTACCACTGAGCTACACGCGCTAGCTACCAAATTACTTCCTCCAAGTTTAGAGAAAAATTCCTCCTTGTCAATAGAACAAAAACAAGATATAATAAAACTATGAGTTTGCCAAAAAAAGAAAAAATTGTTTCAGGGGAAGACGTCTTTACTGAAGATAAATATATTGACCGTAAACTAAGACCAAAAACACTTTCTGAATTCATTGGCCAGGAAAAAATAAAGCAAAGTCTTTTGATTTGTTTAACTGCAGCAAAACAAAGGCAAGAAGCTTTAGACCATATTCTTTTTAATGGCGGGCCTGGGCTAGGAAAAACAACCCTTGCTTATATTATTGCTAATGAATTAAAAACTAATATCAGAATAACTTCTGGCCCGGCATTAGAAAGGGCAGGTGATATTGCAGCAATTCTAACCGCACTAGAAGAAAAAGACATACTTTTTATTGATGAAATTCACCGTCTAAACAAAACTGCCCAAGAAATTCTTTATCCAGCAATGGAAGAATATGCTATTGATTTAGTTTTAGGAAAGGGACCATCAGCAAAAACAATACGCTTAGAGCTAAATCACTTCACTCTTATTGGTGCAACAACAAAACCAAGCCTCCTCCCTTCCCCACTAAGAGACAGGTTTGGAATGACCTGGTCTTTAAATTATTATCAAACCAAAGAAATAGAAAAAATTTTAGAAAATTCTGCAAAAATATTAGGTTTAAAAATAGAAAGGCAGGCTCTTCAGGAAATTGCTCAACGTTCTCGCTTCACTCCCCGAGTAGCTAATCGTCTTTTAAAAAGAGTAAGAGATTATAATCAGGTAAGAAATAAAGATGGTTTTATTAGCAAGAATATCGCCAAAAAAGCCTTAGACTTATTAGGTTTAGATAAAATAGGCTTAACTGATATGGACTATAAAATACTGGAAACAATTTTAAATAAATTTAAAGGAGGACCAGTTGGTTTAAAAACATTGGCTATTTCTTTGGGGGAAGAAATGTCTACTTTAGAAGAAATCTACGAGCCATTTTTAATTCAAACAGGACTTTTAGAAAGAACTCCCCGCGGGAGAAAAATCACCTCAAAAGGGCTCAAACACTTAGGATACCAAAGGGGAATGTTTTAAAAATAAAAATGGAAAAAATCAAAGAATTAAACATCTGTAAGATAGTTCTAGTTGGCAGGACTAATGTTGGCAAGTCTTCGCTCTTTAATCGTTTATCAGAACAAAGAACTGCTTTAGTTGCCCCTTGGCCAGGAGTAACTAAAGAGAGAAACAAAGAATTAATTATCTGGAAAGGAGAATATTTTCTCCTAATTGACACTCCAGGGATTGAAACAAATGATCCTGAAATTTTAAAACAAATTCAAAAAGGAATTGAGGAAGCAGATATTATTCTTAATGTAGTTGATGGCCGGGAGCAAATCAGCACAAAAGAAATTGACTTTGCTAAAAAAATTCTAAAAACTAAAAAACCTGTCTTACTAGCAATTAATAAAGTTGACGGGAGAAACATAGAAAAAACTATTCAAGAAAAAAACTTTAAAATTTTGGGAATAAAAGATTCATTTCTTGTTTCAGCTGTTACTGGAAGGGAATTAGGAGATTTATTAGACAAAATTTTTGAGTTAGCTGAAAAATTAAAAAAGATAAAAGAAACTGATTACAATATTAATCCTAAGCCGCCAAAAATCACTATATTTGGCAGAACTAATGTTGGCAAATCCTCAATTTTAAATCAAATTCTTGCCCAACAAAGAACAATTGTCAAACAAAGCGCTCATACAACCAGAGAACCAGAAAAAACCTGGATTACTTTTAATAAAAATACATTTCTGCTTATTGATACACCTGGCATTAGAAAAAGAGCTAAGACAAAATCTAAAGTAGAATTTGATGGAATACTAAAAACAAAAAAAATAATGGAAAAACCGGAAATTTTAATCTTGGTTATAGATTGCCAAGAAATGCTCCACCGCCAAGATAAAAAGCTGCTTGGAATAATAAAACAAAGCAATAAACCAAGTTTAATTATTTTAAATAAAGTAGATACAATTAAAAACCTGCCTAATAAACAAGACTTTTACTCATACTGGCAAAATGCTTTATTTAAATTCAAACAAGATAAAATTTTTGTCTCAGCTAAAACAGGAGAAAATATTGATAAAGTTGTTTCTTGGCTAAAAAATGTTTTAAAAAACTTTTAATTATGGAAACAAACCTTGTGGTTGGGTTAGGAAACCCAGGGAAGAAGTATAAAAATACCCCTCATAATTTGGGGCGAGAAGTAATTGAATCAATTAAAGAAAAATTGTCCTTCCCTAACTTTAAACAGAAAAAAGAAATACTTTCAGCAGTTAGCTCTAAAAATTTTGGCGAAAAAAAAATTATTTTAGCTTTTCCTCTTACTTATATGAATGATTCAGGACAAAGTTTAATTGCTTTAAAAAAGTTTTTTAAAGTAAAAAACCAAAATATTATTATAATTCATGATGATATAGACATTGATTGGGGGAAAATTAGAATAAATAAAAGCAGAGGAGCAGCTGGTCATCATGGTATAGAATCAATTATCAATAGCCTAAAAACAAAAAACTTCTGGAGAATTAGAATTGGTGTAAAACCCAAACAAAAAAACATCATCCCAGTTGAATATGTTTTAACAAAATTTCCTAAGGACAAGAAAAAAGAACAAAAGCAAATTATTGAACAAACAGCTCTTTTAACTATTTTTTATTTAAGAAAGGGACTAATCCAAACCACAGAAAAAATTCTTGAATAAAAAGGAAAAGCCCCCTTTTTCTTAAGGGGGCATTTTTAAAAGAATCAGTCGCTACCTAGATAAAAGCACTGTGGCGGATAGGCATGAAACTCTTTCCAAATTTCTACTCTTATGAAGTCTCCTTCCTCAAAACCTCCTGGTGTATCAAATGTTCTTGTTTTGTAGGAAAGCAAACAAGTTTTTCTAACTATTGGTACCCAATCATTTAAGCCATCATTCCATCGGGATATCCTTATAATCAATGCCTCTCCTACTAAAGAGGTAACCTCTATTTTTTCTTCTTCAAAGTCAAAAACAACTTCTATCATTCCTAAAATTTCCACTCGAGATTTTCCATCTTCAATCGGCGCAACAACTGACTCACATCTACAAAGTATTAAAATAAAAAGAACGCTGATGATGATATAAATATATACTTTCATCTCACCCTCCTTTCTCTGGGCTTTACCCAGAATTCTACTTACCAGCCCAAGGCCTACGTTTGACAAGCAAACTCAACCTTGGTTTTGGCTACTTCCCAGTTAGGAGGGGTAACTGGTTTTGCCACTGGTAAGTAGAGTTCTGAATAAACCCAATTAAATTAAAGAACTTTATCATTAACCTTTTTTATTAAAGCAAATTTTTCAAATTTGTCAAGTAGAAAATCAAGATATTTCTAATTCCCGGAGAACATTCCCGGAGGCAGTCTCCGGAGGTAGACTCCGGAATTGGGAACAAATGAAAAGAGAGGGGAAAATCCTCTCTTTTCTAATTATCTAGATGAAAGTCAAATTAGTACTCATTCATTTCCCCCATATCCATTCCTGACATTCCTCCTGTTGGCATTTCTGAAGAATTTTTTTCCTTTTTCTCAGGAATATCAGTAATAACTGCTTCTGTAGTCAAGAAAACATTAGCAATAGAAGCAGCATTTTGAAGGGCTGACCTAGTTACCTTAGCTGCATCAATAATCCCAGCTTTAACTAAATCTTCATATTCACCAGTTAAAGCATTAAATCCATAGTTACCTTCATTTTGTTTAACTTCATTAACAACCACCCCAGGATCATAACCAGAGTTAATTGCTAACTGCCGCAAGGGTTCTTCTAAAGCCCTTTCAACTATTTGCTTTCCTATTTCCTCATCTCCTTTTAGTTTAAGATTCTTTAAAACAGCACCAGCTCTAATCAAAGCAATACCACCACCAACAACAACACCTTCTTCTAAAGCAGCCTTAGTTGCATTAACTGCATCCTCTACTTTAAACTTCCTTTCCTTCATTTCTGTCTCTGTTGCTGCTCCAACTTTAATCACAGCAACCCCACCAGAAAGCTTAGCCAACCTTTCATTTAGCTTTTCCTTGTCAAATTCAGATGTGCTTGTTTCAATTTGTCGGCGAATGCTTTCAATTCTTGCCTTTATTTTCTCTTCACTCCCTGCTCCGCCAACAATAGTTGTATTATCTTTATCAGCAATTACTCGACGAGCTCTACCTAAATCACTAAGTTCAACTTTTTCCAATTTTAAACCAAGCTCTTCAGAAATAACCTTGCCCCCTGTTAAAATAGCAATATCTTCAAGCATCTCCTTTTTCCTATCTCCAAAACCAGGAGCTTTCACTGCTAAAGTATTAAATGTTCCCCTTAAACGATTAACCACAAAGGTTGCTAAAGCTTCTCCTTCAACCTCGTCAGCAATTATAACTAGTTCTTTTTTCCCTGCTTGAACCATTTTTTCCATTAAAGGAAGAATATCTTGAAGTGCAGAAATTTTCTGGTCAGTAATTAAAATATAACAATCCTTGTATTCAGCAGTCATTTTTTCAGTATTGGTTACCATATAAGGAGAAACATAACCCTCATCAAACTGCATCCCTTCATTAACCTCAACCTCAAAATCCAAAGACTGAGATTCTTCAACAGTAATAACTCCATCCTTGCCAACCTTTTGGAATGCTTTAGCAATAATTTTACCAATTTCTGAACTCCCAGCTGAAATAGTTGCTACTTGTTCAATCTCATCAGGAGTAGAAACTGGATGGGCAATGTTTTCTTTTAATTCTTTAACCACTGCTTCAATTGCCTTTTCTATACCTCTTCTAACCAAAATAGGATTAGCTCCAGCAGTAATGTTTTTTAAACCAGCAGTAACCATTGCCTGAGATAAAATTACTGCTGTTGTTGTCCCATCTCCAGCAACATCATTTGTTTTAGAAGCAACCTCTTGCAAAAGCTGTGCACCAACATTCTCATATTTATCTTCCAATTCTATCTCCTTAGCTACAGTAACTCCATCATTACTTATTACCGGCGAACCAAAACCCCTATCTAAAGCAACATTTCTTCCCTTAGGACCAAGAGTTACTCTAACTGCTGCAGCTAATTTATCCATCCCTTTTTTAAGGGCTTCTCTTGCTTTACGATGAAATAACATTTGCTTAGCCATAGTCAATTTATTTATTAATTAATTAAAAACTAAATAAGTTATTCAATAACAGCTAAAACATCATCTTCTTCCAAAACAAGATACTCAACATCATCTACCTTTATCTCATCAGGAGAGTATTTCTTAAAAATTATTTTATCACCGACCTTTAAATCAGGAGTCTGACGTTTGCCGTTTTCTAAAATCTTTCCTGGCCCAACAGCAATTACCTCTCCTTTTTCTGGTTTTTCTTCTTCAGCAGTATCTGGCAAAACTATTCCTGCTTTTGTTGCTCTATCTTCTTTAATTGGTTTAACAATAATATGATTGCCTAATGGTCTTAAACTAACTTTTGCCATACTTTAAATTTTTAGAAAATCTAACCAAACCGACCTTTAAATCAAAAACAAATTTTAAATTAATTTAAACCTTTGTCAAGCGAAGAAAAAATTTTCCTTTTCTCAGAAAAATCAATTTTCATTCTACTAACTATCCTTCTCAAAAGAAGGATACTTTTGTCATAAGTCCTTCTATCAACAGGATAAGGTGTTCCATCCTTGCCTCCATGGGCAAAACTATATCTAGCTGGATCTTCGTAGCTTGGTTGAGCTTTATAAATTAACTCACTTATTAGGGCCAAAGCTCTGATTGTTTTTGGCCCAACTCCTTTTAAAGATAAAAGTTCTTCATAGGTTTTGGGTTTTTCTTGAGTAATATACCAAAAAATCTTTTTCAAATATTTGCTTTTTGTAAAATCCTCATTTAAAACAGGATGACTAAAAAATTCTTTATTCTTCAAAGAAAGTAGTTTTAAACTATTCTGTCCTTTTTTCATTTCCCAAAAAGAATGCAAAGGAGAAGAATATTTCGCTAAAAGATAAAAATCTTTCATTAAGGAAGAATAAGAGCTTTTCCCAAGTTCAAGGCTTACTTGTCTTGTTTTTGCGCTCTTTGCTGAAACCATATTTAAAGTTTTTATTCTTACATTTGAAACAATACCTGTGTGAGGTTCAGAAACTAGATCTTCAAAGCCTTCTGAATACCAATGATAACGCCTTGCTTTTTGAATTTGGGTATTCATCCCCTGCTGAACTATGCTCCAAGCTCCAGTATTTGTAAAGAAAAAAGCATGATGATAAATTTGAAAACCATCCTGAACTAAAGCACTATCAACTTTAGCTACCATTTTAGAATGGTAAACTAAAGAATCTGGATTTTTTAATCTTGCTTTCTCAGCTTTAATTATTATCTCCTCTGGGGTTTTTCTTGATGTTCTTCCTTTGCCTCCACAAATAAAAATACCTAATTGTTTTTCCTTATTTAAAACAGCTTGCTTTAAAGCAGCAGTTAAAATCGTTGTTAAACCTGAAGAATTCCAATCAAAAGCTAAAACAGTACCTAAAGCTTGAAACCAAACAGGATCAGCTATTCTTCTCACAAATTCCTCTGGTCCATACTCAGCTACAATTAATTCTATTATCTGCGAAGAAAGCTTAACCATTCTTTCAAAAAGCCACCTTGGACACTTCCCTGTATCCAAGGGCATTGTAGTTATTCCTGTTCTCATAATTCTTGCTTTATTTATTTTTAAATTTCAATCCCTTATAAATAAGGGGAGCAAATCAATACTCTAATAATTGATTTTTAAGTCAAAAACTAATGGTTTTTTATGAGCATACCTGCTAATTAATTCCTTTGCTTTACTTTGAATGAATTCAAGAAACTCTTTATTATCTTTCTTTTGTTTAAAGCGAACTAAAATACTTGGACCAGGAAAACCTTTTCCACTTATTAAATAATCTCCTTTTTGAAATAACTGTCCAATCTGCTTGTTTTCCTGAAAATCTCTCCCAACAACAAAAAGCACTTTATCCTCCCAAAAATGCCGGCCTACTTTTAAAAGCAAACAGTCTTTTTCATTAAAATCAGGCCAATTTTCCACCATTTGTTTTAATCTTTGGGCAAAACTTGGATTTGTTAAAAGGCATCCTCCAGCTGGAGACAAAAACCTTTTTATTCCTAAATCTTCAGCTAATTTTAATTGAATTTGGCGGCTTCTTCCTTTTATTCCTAAAAAAACATCTCTTTTAATAAGAGATTTTTTCTCTAAATCTGTCAAAGGAAGAAGCTTTGCTGATAAAGGTCTTAAAATTTTTCCTTTTAGCTTGCTTGTTTTTTCAAGAAAAGCAAGGGAATTCCTATTTTGAGAAAATGGACGCTGACCAACCACTTCACCAGTAACTATAATCTCTGCTTTTTGTTTTTTCATTTCCCTTTTAGCATGCTCTAACATTAAAAGCCGACAATCAAGGCAGGGGTTTAAATTTTTCCCATAGCCAAAACGAGGTTTTTTTACTATTTTTATCTGCTCAGAAGTAATCTCAATTATTTTTACAGGCAAATTAATTTCTTCAGCAATTTCCTTTATATCTGCTTCTGGAATAAAAATGCTTTTAAAATGTAAACCAATTAACTTTAGGCCAGATTTTTCAGCTAATTTAACTGCTAAAACAGAGTCTAGCCCTCCTGAGAACAAAACTATACCTTTAATTTTCTTTATTTTTTTCATCATCTTGATTATTTTCATCTTCTGGCACAATAATAATCACTTCTTCTCCTGGTTTTTGAAAACCAAAATCTCTGGCTTTTTCTTCAATAAATTCTTCAGTCCCTGCTCTTTTTATCTTTTCTTCTAATATCTCATTCTCTTTAATTAAAGATTTTTGCTCCTCCTGAACTTCTTTTATCTGTTTTTTGTTAATAATCAGCCAGTAAACTTCTCTGCCTAAATAAAAAAGGAGCCAAAGAATAACTAAAATTAAAATCATCCTTACCAAAGGACTAGCAAAAACTCTTTTTGCTTTTTCATTAGAATTCATTTTACTTTTTCCTTAAAATGTTTACATATACTTCTGAAGGCAAATTAATTCCTCTAGCCATTTGCTGCATTTTTTTCTTGCCTTTTTTCTGTTTTTCTAATAACTTCATTTTTCTTGTTACATCACCACCATATAGTTTAGCTAAAACATCTTTTCTATAAGGAGGAATTCTTTCTGAAGCTATAATTTTCCCTCCTAGGGCAACCTGAATTCTAACCTCAAACATTTGACGAGGAATTGCTTGTTTCAAATTTTGAGCAATTTTTCTTGCTTGGCGTTCTAAATCATCCTTGTAGGCAAAAGTAGAAAATTCACTATATTCTTGCTTAGCTAAATAAACATCCAAGCGGCAAATATCTGCTGGTTCATAGCCAATTACTTGCCATGAATAAGAAGCATAGCCAGAACTCACACTTTTAACCCTTTCATAAAAATCAGAAATTAACATGCTTAAAGGCATTTTAAAATAAACTATTACTCTATCCTGCTTTTCTCCTAAATACCGCAGATCAAATTCTTTCGCCCGGAAACTTTTTGCTAAGGATAATAAATCAGCATAATACTCTAAAGGGGTAATCATTTCTACTTTTACCCATGGCTCAGTAATATAACTGACTAAAGATTCATCAGGCATTTCTTTAGGGCTACGAACATCAATAACCTGGCCGTTTCTTAAATATACTTTGTAGCAAACTGTTGGAGAGCTAATAATTATTTCCTGCTTGTATTCTCTTTGCAACCTTTCCTGAGTAATCTGCAAATGAAGCATTCCCAAAAACCCTATTCTCCATCCTTGACCAAGAGCTGGATGATTAACTGGTTCAAATTCCAAACTTGCATCATTAAGACTTAATTTAATTAAAGCTTGTTTTAATGCCAAAAAACCATTTTTCCCTTGAGGATAAAAATCAGCAAAAACCATTGGTTTTGGCTCTTTATATCCCTGGATTGGCTTGCTTTGAAAATCATTAGCTAAAACAATGGTTTCCCCTACTCTAACTAAAGTAAGATCTTTTAAACCTGTAGCAATATAGCCTATTTCACCAGCTCTTAATTCTTTGGTTGATTTTAATTCAGGAGTAAAAACTCCTAAATTTACGATTTTTGAATAAGCATTTTTTTGGTAAAAACGCACTTTTTCTTGATCCTTAATCCTTCCTTGATAAACCCGGATATAAGCAATTACTCCTTGAAAATTATCATAAAAAGAGTCAAAAATTAAAGCTTTAAAAGGCTTTTGAACATCTTGTTTTGGCAAAGGGACTCTTTCAATAACTGCTTGAAGAACTTGCTCAGCTCCTTGTCCTGTTTTTGCAGAAGTATAAAGAATATCCTCTTGCTTTAAATCAAAAATTTTTACAACCTCTTGAGTCACTTTTTTCAAATCCACACCTGGCAAATCTATTTTGTTTATAACTGGAATAATTTTCAAACCAGCTTTCTTAGCTAAATCAAAATTTGCTAAAGTCTGAGCTTGAGGGCCTTGACGAGCATCAACTAAAAGAACTGCCCCTTCAACACAAGACAAAGCTCGAGAAACCTCATAAGAAAAATCAACATGTCCTGGAGTGTCAATTAAATTCAAAATATATTCTTCTCCTTTATAGCAATATTTCATTCTAACTGGATGCATTTTTATAGTAATTCCATGCTCTCTTTCCAAATCCATTTTATCAAGGTATTGCTGACCAATTTTTTCTTCAGGGACTGTTTTAGTAATTTTTAAAAAACAATCAGCTAAAGTTGATTTCCCATGGTCAATATGGGAAATTATGCAAAAATTGCGAATATTCAACTTGTCTTTATTTTTCTGTCTCATTCCAGGCCTAACTTAACTTATTATTAATAAACTCCAAAACCTCTTTTTTAAATCTTTCCTTAGAAAATTTTTCTGCCTGCCTTCTTATTGTGTGTTGGTCATATTTATTTTCATTAAACCTTGAAACTACCTCAGCTAAAGCTTGGGAAGTTTGAGGGGTAAAAAATTCCCCAGTCACACCATTAATAACTGTTTCTAAAGCTCCACCTGCTTTGTAGGCAATAACAGGTCTGCCGCAAGCCATTGCTTCCAAAATAGTGATTCCAAAATCTTCTTCTTGTGGGTGGATTAAAGCTTTTGCTTTAGATAAATACTCTGCTTTTTGTTTGTCACTAACATTGCCTAAAAATTCTATTGTTGGCCCAGCAATTTTTCTTAAATATTTATCATTGCCACTGCCAATAATTTTTAAGGGAAGTTTTAACTCATTAAAAGCCTGAATAGCTAAATCAATTTTTTTGTAAGGGCGGAATCTTGAAATTACCAAATAATAATCTTCTGTTTTATCAGATAAATAAAAATTTTCTAAATCAACTGGAGGATAAATTACTTTGCTTTGCCGATGATAATATTTTTCAATTCTCTGAGCAACAAATTTTGAGTTAGCAATGAAATAATCAGGTCTTTGACTAGCTACTTGGTCCCATATTCTTAAATAATTCAAAATAGGAACAAGAGCTTTCCGAGCCATCTTTTCTATTCCAGTTAGACTTTCTATATAAAAGAAAGTATCAGACCACAGATAACGAGTTGGAGTATGGCAATAACAAAAATGTTTTGCATGCTGAGGCACTATTATTCCTTTAGCATAAGCAGAACAACTTGAAATAATTAAATCATAATTAGAAAAATTAAACCTCTCAATTGCGCTTGGCATTAAAGGAAGATAAAATCTATAAAATTTATTAGCTAAAGGCAAATTAACAATAGGAGAAACCCTAATATCCCAATTCTGGAAATAAGATGGGAGTTTATCTGGAGAGTAAAATAAAGTAAAAATTGGAGCTTTAGGCCAGATTTCATGAAAAACTTCTAAAACCTTTTCAGCTCCTCCATATTGGTTTAAATAATCATGAACAATTGCTACTTTCCTCATGCTGGTATTGACAAAATTAAATTTTTTCTCTATTATTATAGCAGGTTTGCTCAAAAAAGAAAGGAGGGGCAAATGAGTATTTTAAAAATTTACCCAAAAAGAGATAGCAATGGAAAGGTTAAAAGTGTGACAGTAATTTTTGACGGGAGAATACTGATAGAATACGAAGCAAATCCAGCATTGCAACCAGTTGAGCAGTATCGCCGGCATCTGACAAAGCCATTATTTTCTCGAGACGATGTCTACATCCCGTCAGGGTGGTATCAACAGATAATCAAACAGGTTTCTGCAATTTTCAAAGAAAACACCAAGAAAAAGAAGGCCAAGATCCAAAGAAATCTATTTGAAAATTAAAAGAGGGTTTTTAAACCCTCTTTTTTCTTTTTACTTTAAATTAAAGCAGATTACTTTTCTTCTTTAAACTCAAAAAATACTTAATTCTTTTCCACCAAGGTAAATAATCAATTATTAAAACACCATTTAAATGGTCAATCTCATGCTGAAAATCATGAGCAAACAAGCCGCTTGCTTTATATTCCTTTTCCTGTTTAGAAAAAACATCAATCCCTTTAACTTTGACAAAAAAAGCTCTTTTTACTAAAACAGTTAAACCAGGCAAAGACAAACATCCTTCTGAAATCAAAGAAACCCCTTTTTTCTTAACAATCTCTGGATTAGCTAAAGCAATTGGGCCTTTACCAATATCTAAAACAATTAAACGAATAGATTCCCCTACTTGGGGAGCTGCTAAGCCAATACCATCATGCTTGTACATTAAATCAAGCATTTGTCGAGCTAAATCTTCTATTCTCTTATCAATTACCTCTATTTTCTTAGATTTTTTTCTTAAAACTGGATGAGGATAAATATATAGTTTTAAAGCCATAAGAAAAAGATATCATTTCTTAAAGACTTGTCAATTGACCAACAAGAAAATCTTTTTATAATTAAAAAATGGAATATCCAATCAAAAAAATTAGTTTAAGTCACCCTAATTATCCTGATTTACTTAAGCAAATTTACAATCCGCCAAAAGAACTTTATATCCAGGGCAAGCTTAAAAAACAAGAAAATTTACCCTTGGCTATTGTTGGAACCCGCCAAGCAAGCTCTTTTGGGAAAAATTTAGCTAAAAATTTTGCTTATTCTTTGGGTAAAAAGGGCTTTACTATAATTTCTGGGTTAGCTTTAGGTATTGATGGAGCAGCTCATCAAGGAGCTTTACTTGCTGGAGCTAAAACAATTGCTGTTCTTGGTTCAGGGTTAAAACATATTTACCCTCCAAGCCATAAAAAACTAGCTAAAAAAATTTTAAAAAAAGGAGGAGCCTTAATTTCAGAATATCCTCCAGAAATAGGTCCAAAAAAACAACACTTCCCTGCTCGAAACAGAATTATTGCTGGACTTAGTTTAGGCATTTTAGTTATTGAAGCTCCAGAACATTCTGGGGCATTAATAACTGCCAGATTTGGAGCAGAAGAAGGAAGAGAAGTAATGGTTGTACCATTTAGTATTTCTCAAAAAACTGCTCAAGGCTCCAATGAATTAATTAAAAAAGGAGCTAAGGTAATAACTTGTTTAGATGATATTCTAGAATCTTTTGCTTTAAATTCCTAAAATGAAATTCTCATCATTGATAAAAAAATTCCCATTTCTTAAAAGACAAAATGTAGCTGAAGCCACTATTTTAATGGCTTCCTTTCTTTTTTTAAGTAAAGCGATAGGCTATTTCCGGGAAGTTTTAGTTGCTAAATATTTTGGAGCAAGTAGCCAAACTGATGCTTTTTTAGTAGCTTTGATAATCCCCTCTTCAATTATGGGTATAATTTCAACTGGTTTATCTACTTTA
The DNA here is from genome assembly GCA_021158435.1 of bacterium. Classification (GTDB taxonomy): domain Bacteria; phylum Patescibacteriota; class Patescibacteriia; order UBA2591; family MWDC01; genus MWDC01. The sequence continues at coordinate 1,946 of JAGGUQ010000019.1, read as the reverse complement.
ATTATCCCAATTTACATAGAAAAAAAGAAAAAAAATCCTGAAAAAGCAAAAATTTTTGTTAATCAAATTTTCCTTCTTTGGTCGATTATTCTTCTAGTTCTCTCTTTCCTTATTTTTATTTTTGCTCCTTTTCTTGTTAAATTAATTGCTTTCGGATTTCAAGGACAAAGACTGGACTTAGCTATTCTTTTAACTCGATACTTAACTCCTATAGGGTTTGCCACAGTACTTACTGGTCTTTTTATTGGGCTTTTTCGGGCAGAAAGACAATTTCTTTATCCAACTATTATTTCAATTATTGGCAATGTCTTGGTTGTTTCTTGCTTAATTCTTTTTCATTCATTTCTTGGTATTAATAGCTGGACATTAGGGCGATTACTTTATGCTGGCTTTACTTTTTTTGCTTTGTTCTGGGTTCTTTGGAAGAAAAAGAATCTTTTCCAAAAATTTTCTCTTAAATATGTTAATTGGTTCGAAATAAAAGAATTCTTTTTCTTGCTTTTTCCTTTAATTCTGACTAGCAGTATAGCTACTTTACACCAGATAGTAGATAAAACTATTGCTTCTTTTTTGCCAGTTGGAGCAATTGCTGTTTTAAATTTTGCTCAAAGAACCTACACTATTCCTTTGTCTCTTTTAGCCTTGCCCTTATCTTTTGCTATTTATCCAACTTTTTCTTCTTTAGCTTTAGAAAAAGAAAAAAGGGTTGATTACTCTAAAACTTTACAAAAAGCACTTTGTTTATCCTGGTATATTATTATCCCCTGCTCTATTTTATTTATTGCTTTATCTCAACCTATTGTTAAACTCCTTTTTCAAAGAGGTGCTTTTACTATTCAAGATACAGTTAGAACTTCTTTAACTGTTTCTTTGTATTCTTTGGGCCTTTTTGCTCATGCAGCTAATTATTTTTTAAATAAAGCATTTTATTCTTTTAAAAATACTAAAACGCCTTTAATAATAAGTAGTATAATTGTTGGCATAAATATTATTGCCAGCATATTATTATCCCGTATTTTAGGGGTAGCTGGTATAGCTTTAGCTACATCAATTAGCTCTCTTATTGGTTTTGTTCTTTCTTTAGCTGCTCTTCACAAAAAATACTTTAAATTCTCGGCCCGTAGGCCTTTAGCATTTCAAGCAATTAAAACAATTATTGCCTGCATTCCCTTAGCCCTTCTTTCTTTTATTTTTAAACCTTATTTATCTGCCCATCTTAAATTTCTCCTTCTTCTGCCCAGATTTATCTTAGTTGGAATAATTCTTACTTTAGTTTACCTTTTCTTAAGTTATTTACTTAATTTAGAGGGCTACAGAATAATCATTGAATACTTGAAGAAAACTCTTTCTAAATACAAAAAATAACCTTGACAAATTTGAAAAATTTGCTTTACTTTAACTAAAGATTTCTAGGCAATCCTTGATTATAGCCCTTTCCTTAGAAAGGAGGTGAAAAATGAAAGGGCAATTTGTTTTTTTTATTGCCTTATTCGTTCTTCTAACAATTGGTCTACTATTTTTACTAAGATGCAGCAAACACCCTTTTGAAAAGTATCTTGCAAACAGAGATTTTAGCAGAATCTACAAAATAACTCGACAAACTGTTGTTAATGTCGAATTTGAAGAAAAAAGAAGGGACACCTTTCGTTTTCTTAAAGGAGGGAGATTTATATTTGAAACATGGGGAATTAATGTCTATTTCTCCCAACCGTGGAGCTTGATTGTCCGGCTAAAAGGAAAATACAAAGTCCAACCCATTGAAGGACGGCCATCACGAGCAAAACTTATCCTCTTTATCAAAAAGGGGTTAAATCGGGAAGGAATATTTGCTCAGTCTATATCAAAGAAAAGAGAAGAAAGAATCTTCTGGTTTGAAAAAGATAATCCGCGCATTCTTTACATCCAGAATAAAGACAAAGTATTTGAATATCATTCTAGGTAAAGTG
>JAGGUQ010000025.1 GCA_021158435.1 bacterium | reverse complement strand
TACAAATAAAAGCCCTTACTCTCTCTGTTCTGGGAAACGTTTTATAGCTTTGGGCGCGTGGTTCAGTGGTAGAACGCTTCTCTGATAAAGAAGAGGTCGGTGGTTCGATTCCACCCGTGCCCACCATTGAAAAAATAGTAGTGATTAGATCCAAAGGACATATTTTAAAAAACAAAAACCTCCTGGTAAGTTACCAGGGAGGTTTTTATTATTTTTATTTGCAATAAAAAAATGAAAAAAGGCAATAATAACAAATCAGAACAGGAAGTGGAAAAAATCGTTTTAGACAGAGAAAACATTACTTTTGAAGATCCTTTAGCTGAGAAAAAAAGAGCAGAAATAGAAAAGAGAACAGATATTGAAGCTGAAAGAATCAAGAGATTACTTAAACTCCCAGACCTTACTAGAAGAGAAAATTCTCCTGTTAAATTTATTGTTGACAGGATTATTAGTCTTCCTCAATTCAAGGATTTTGACATTGTTAAGATTCCAGAAATTCTTAGTGTAGAGAATGAATTTGATGTTCTTAACACTCCGAAAGATCACCCTTCTCGTCGTAAAACTGACACTTATTATTTAGATGAAAATACTGTTTTGCGAACCCAAACCACAGCGATGTGGTCTTATTATTTAAAAGATCAGGGGATTATAAGCAAATTAGTAAACAGAGGCAACATAGGAGCTCTTTGTTATGGTAAGGTTTATCGGAAGGATACAGTAGATAAAAATCATTATCCTGTTTTTCATCAAATTGATGGCTTATATATTTGCAAGAAGGAGAAAAAAACCATCACCTCCCAAGATCTAGTTAGTGTTTTAGTTGATATAGCTAAAGGTATTTATGGAGAAGATGTTGAATGGAGAATTGTTCCTGATACTTTTCCTTATACTGAATCAAGTATCCAGATGGATATTAAGTGGAGAGGTAAATGGTTTGAAGTTTTAGGGGCTGGATTAGTAAAAAAAGACATTTATCCAAACTTCCACCTTGACCCAAATGTTTATAATGGTTGGGCATTTGGTTTTGGTTTGGATAGATTGGCAATGATAAAAATGGGCATTCCTGATATTCGTATACTTTGGTCTAATGACGAGAGAATAATAAGGCAGTTTAAAGATATAAATAGCCAGTATAAAGAGGTGAGTAAATATCCTTCTACTTATAGAGATATTTCCTTTATTGTTGATAAAAATTTTGATTATAATAGCTATTGTGATCTTATTAGGGAATGCGCGAAAGATTTAGTTGAAGAAGTAAAACTTATTGATGAATACGAAAACAGGGAAAAATTTGGCGAAGACAAAAAGTCTTTTACATTTCGCATTATTTATCGTTCGTTCGAAAGAACTTTGACTAATGAAGAGGTAAATGAAGTTCAGGAAAAAATTCGCCAGAAAACAGCTAAAGAGCTGAACGCAACCTTGCGCTAATGTTTTTTAAAAAAACAAAAACCTCCTGGCGAGTTATAAAACCAGGAGGTTTTTTTATTTATTGATATTGTTTTTTAACTGACAAGATTTTGAATAATTATAAATGCTACATAAAAAAGGATTAGAACTAAGCCTTCTTTTTTTCGGAATCTTTTACCCCTTAAACCAAAAAAGGTATATAGGAATAAGGAGCCAACCATAAAAGCAACACTGACTAGGAATATAGGGAAGTCTTTGATTTGGAAAGGGGAAATAATTATAGATAAACCAAGAATAAAAGTTGAATTGGCTACAAGTGAGCCAGCTAAGTTTCCTAAAATAATTTCCGGAGTTTTAGCTTTTACACTTCTTAAACTTAGAGCTAATTCTGGCAAAGACGTACCTAAAGCCAACAAGAAAAGGCCAACAATAATTAAAGGAATTTTAATTTGATATGCTAAAAGAGCAGAGAATCTAACAATTAATTCTGCTGACAAAAGAAGAACAAAAAGACTGATTAAACCTAATAAGAGATATTTTTTTACATCCTTTTTATAAGCGCGTTCTTTTTCTTTTAGTGGGAGTAATTTTTTTTGTTGGTAAATTAAAAAAAGCAAGTATATTGGGAACAAGAGAAGAATAAGTAAACCGTCAAATCGAGAAAGATTTTTATCTAAAGATAAAATAATTGGGTAAAGAACAAGAAGGGCAGAGTAAAAAATATTTTTTTGGGTAAGGCGTTCTTCAGTATTTAAAGAATAAGAAGAAAGAAGAATGCTTAGACCTAAAATTAAGGTAATATCAGCAATATTAGAACCAATAATATTTCCTAAAATTAAGGAAGGAAAATTGTGAATGGAAGAAGAAATATTAACAATTAATTCTGGCAGACTAGTAGCTATGCCAATAGCAATAAAAGCAGTGATAAATTTGGAGAGTTTGAAGTAGTTAGCAAAATAAATTAAAGTTTTAATAACAGCATCTGCACTTTTTACTAAGACAAAGCAGAAAATAAAGATTAAAAAGATATAAAAAAGAGGCATAGGAAGTTATTATTTAAATTAAGGTTGGAATCTAGTTAATGTTCGGGGAAAAGGAATAGATTCTCTAATATGATGAATGCCAGTAATCCAGGTAATAAATCTTTCTAAGCCTAAACCAAAACCTGAATGAGGTACTGAGCCATATAATCGGAGCTCTAAATACCAACTAAGTGATTTTTCGGGAATATTAAATTCTTTAATTTTCTTTTTTAGCAAGTTGTAATCCCAAATTCTTTCTGACCCTCCAATAATTTCTCCATACCCTTCTGGAGCAAGCAAATCATCATTAAGGACTAATTTTTTATTATTAGGGTCAGGCTGCATATAAAAAGCTTTAATTGTAGCTGGGTATTTTTCTATGAATAAAGGTTGGGAGCTTTCTTGGGAAAGTATAGCTTCTTCATCAGCGCCAAAATCTTCCCCCCATTTTATTTTAACTCCTTTTTTTTGAAGTATTTCAATTGCTTGGTTGTAGGTGATTCGAGGGAAAGGAGGTTTTATATTTTTCAATATTTTTGTGTCTCTGTTTAGAATCTTTAATTCTTTAGAGCAATGTTTTAATGTTTCTTGGACCAAGAAGTAAACTAAATCTTCCTGGATTTTCATATTCTCTTCGTGCTGGACAAAAGCAGCTTCAGCGTCCATCATCCAGAATTCTGTCAAATGCCTTCTTGTTTTAGATTTTTCAGCCCTAAAAACAGGGCCAAAATCATATACTTTACCTAAACTATAAATTAAAGCTTCTAAATAAAGCTGGCCAGATTGGGATAAATAAGCAGGTTTTCCAAAATAGTCTATTTTAAATAAAGTGGTTGTTCCTTCACAAGCAGTAGGGGTGATAATTGGAGCGTCAGTTAAAACAAAACCTTGCTCAGCAAGAAAGCGTCTAATAGATTGCACTATTCTATCCCTAATTTTTAAAATAGCTGCTTGGCGGGGGCTTCTTATCCATAAATGACGGTTTTTTAAAAGAAAATCAGGCCCATGTTGCTTTTTCCCTAAGGGATAATTTTCAGCTAATTGAATAATTTCTATATTTTCAGCAAACATTTCCCATCCATAAGGAGATTTTTTTTCTGGATAAACTTTACCTTGAGCTTTTATACTTGTTTCTAAAGTAATTTTTTTAACTTTATTAAAGATGTTTTCTCCAACATCTTGTCGGGAAACAACAATTTGGATATAGCCAGTTCCGTCTCTAAATTGTAAAAAACAAATTGAGCCAGAGGAGCGAATGTTAAATACCCAGCCTTTTAAGGTGACTTTTTGATTTTTATATTTTTCAATGTCTTTTAAGAATGCCATAAGAATTTATTTTTTTATTTTTAGGAATAAAAAATATTTTACCTGTTTCTATAAGGATCATATTTAAAAGGCCAATGCAAACAAGGAATATCCAGTCAAATAAGTTTAGCGGCACAGTTTTGAGTATTTTTTGAAGAAAAGGGATGTAAACAGCGCAGGCGAGCATAATTAATCCCAAAATAACACTTATATTTAAAAGCATATTGTCAAAAGGATTGTAGTGCCAAATGTTTTTTCTTAAGTCTTTGCAGGAATAAATATAGAAAAGACTATCTATACCTAAAGCAATGAGCATAAAACTACGAATATGTTCTAAAGTAAAATAAGGAGATTTTAGGAAATAGTTAAAGAGAAAAAGAAGGGTCAAATTATTAACTATAGTAATAATAATTATTAAAGTTTTGATTTCTTTGTCCAGTAAAGATTTTTTTTGTTCTTTCTTAGAAAGGATATTTGAGCGTTCTTTTTCTTTGGAAAGGGAAAGAGCAGGCAAGCTATCTTCAACAAGGTTTACCCAAATTACTTGATTAGCCAAAATGGGCAGGGGTTGTCCCATCAAAATACAAGCCCCAATAAGAATAATTTCACTGAAACTGCTGGCTAAAAGATAAAGGATTACTTTTTTGATATTTTGGAAAATAAGTTTTCCTTGTTCTATTGCTGAAAGAATAGTTTTAAAATTATCATCTAAAAGTACAATATCTGCTGTTTCTTTAGTTACTTCTGTGCCTGAACCAAGAGCAATGCCAATGTCTGCTTTTTTGACGGCTAAGGCATCGTTTACTCCATCGCCAGTAACAGCAACCACTTCTTTTAATTCTTTTAAAACCTGGACAATTCTTAGTTTGTGTTTAGGTTCTATGCGAGCAAATATAGGGTTTGATTTTAAGGTTTTTTTTAACTCTTCATCGCTCATTTTTTCCATATCTTTTCCTTCAATGATTTGGTCTGCTTTAAGCCCTGCTTCTATTGCTATTGCCTGGGCAGTAAAACGGTGATCGCCAGTGGCTAAAATAATTTTAATACCCATTGAATAACAAGCTTGAATTACTTGTTTTACTCCTTGTCTTAAAGGGTCTTTTAAGGCAACCAATCCTAAATATTTGAAGTTTTGAGGAATTTCGTCAAGTTCTTCCCTGTTTGTTCTTTTTTCAGCAAAAGCAAGAATACGCAACCCTTTTTTAGTTAGAGAATTGACTGTTTGAGTTATTTGTTTTTTTTCTTCGGTGTCTATTGAGCAAAAGTTGAGAACAGTTTCTGGGGCGCCCTTTAAAATGATTATGTTTGTCTTTTCCTCAGAAGATTTATGTAGAGTTGCCATAAATTTCTTTTCTGGATCGAAAGGGATTTCATCTAATCGGGGGAATTTTGATAAAATTTCTTTTCTTTGAATGCCTAATTGAATAGAAGATAAAAGTAAAGACTGATCTGTTTCATCTCCTCTAATTATAACTTTTTTAAGTTCATCAGATTCGTTTTCAATAATTGCATTATTGCAAAGCACTCCAGCTGAAATAATTTCTTGTTTTTGCTTTCCTTTAGTTGGTAAAATTTGAACAACGCTCATTTTCCCTTCAGTTAATGTTCCTGTTTTATCACTAACAATAGTTGTGACTGAACCTAATGTTTCTGCAGCAATAATTTTTCTAATTAAAGCTTTTTGTTTCAACATCCTTTGCACACCAATAATCAGGCAAACAGTAACTGCAATTACCAATCCTTCAGGCACTCCAGCAACAGCTACAGCAACAGAAGTAATGAACATTTCAGGAAGAGGATAACCTCTGGCTACTCCTAAAACAAACAATAATATACATATTGTTATAATAACTCCTCCAAGCATTTTTGCTAATTTATCAGTCTTTTTCTGAAGAGGAGTTTTTTCTTCTTTTGTTTTCTTGAGAGTGCTGGCAATAGCTCCAATTTCTGTTTCTAGACCAGTAGCTGTAACAACCATTTCTCCTTTGCCTTGAATAACTCTTGTTCCTTTATAGACCATATTTTCTCTGTCAGCTAAAGGGGTTCCAGTTGGGAGTGGGTTAGTAATTTTGATAGAAGCAGAAGATTCACCTGTTAAAATAGCTTCAACAACTTGGAGATGATGAGATTTAATTACTCTTCCATCTGCTGGTACTATATCGCCACTTTCAAGAATTACTATATCTCCTTTAACTAGTTCTTTAGATTTTACAACGGTTTCTTTATTGTTCCTTCTTACTTTAGCTGTATATTCAACCATTTGTTTTAGACGTTGCAGGGTTTTTTCTGCTTTATTTTCCTGGAGAAAGCCTATTAAAGCATTAATCATTATTGCCAAAAAGATTATCAAAGAGTCAGTTTTTTCTCCTATGGCAAAGGAGATTAGCGAGGCAATAATTAAAATAATTATTAAAAGACTTTTGAATTGATTAAGAAATATTTTCAAGGAAGACATCCTTTTCTTTTTAGGAAGGATGTTTAATCCGTACTTTTTTTGTCTTTTTTTAACTTCAGTCTTAGAAAGACCTTCTGGTTTAGTTTTTAGAATTTTGAAAACTTTTGATGTTGATAGATTGTGATAGATGGGTTTATTCATTGTTTTATTTTCTTATCTTTGAATAAAGATAGTACCAGGTTTTTTGGAAGACTATATCATATGTTCCAGGATATTTAACAATTTCTCCTCCAAAGTTTTTTTTGAATCTGGTTAAACCAGGCCATTTAGTTTCATCTATTCCCCAAAAGTCATATTCTTCGTACCCTTTTATTTTTGCTTGTTTAATAATTTCCCAATGAAGTATATATGAAGCCATTAAATTTCTATTTTTTGTGCTTGAAGCTCCATAAAGATAAACTGCTCTTTTATTAAAAAAGATGACCAAATTGGCCGCCAAAGGTTTTTTGTCTTTTTCAGCAAAATAAAGGCCAAAAAAATCATTGGGGAGAGATTTAATCAGATTTTGGAAATAAAATTCTCCCCAAATTTTAAAGTTATTTCTTTTAGATGTTTCTTTAAGGAGAGAATAAAAAATTTTTATATCTTTGTTTAGCTCTTGTTCTTTGCTTTTTCTCACTTTAACATTATGTCTTTTCCCTAAGCGAATATTATAGCGGGTTTTATGATGCATTTTACTAAGAATTTCTTCTAAGTCCTGATTAAGATTCAGAATAAGAGTTTGTCCTGGTTGAACATTTTTTATTTTTTTAAGAGAAGAACTTTTAATATTCGGTTCTATTAAAGGTTCAGCCCGCCAAAAAATTATTTTCTTTTTAGAATTTTTTAAAAAAAAGTTTTTTATTTCTTCAATTAAAGAAGATGAAATTTTTTTTGGCCCTCGGGGAGAGTAAAGGTAAGAAAAATTAAGAATAAGAGGCCTTTGGGTAATTAAAACAGGCTCTTTAGAAGAGTCTGGTTTAATTCGAAAAACAGGAAAACCTAATGCTTTTTGAAAATTTCCCCATTCCCACGATTGCAAGAATTCATTTTGGTAATTCTCTTTAATGAGTTGATTCCATTTTTGTTTATCAGTAATTATTTTCATCTTATTTTTTCTCTTTTTTTTATTGCTTCTCCTAAGGTAACTTCATCAGCATATTCTAAGTGAGTTCCCAATGATATACCCCTAGCCAATTTAGAAAGCTTTATTTTCGGGAATTTTTTCTTTATGATGTCTTCTAAGTATAGGAGGGTGGTTTCTCCTTCAATTGTTGGAGAAAAAGCAAAAATTATTTCTTTTATCTTGTCTTGTTTTAATCTTTTTAATAAGTCATTAATTCTTATTTCTTTTATTTTGTCGTCTTCTAAAGAATCAATTAAACCTCCAAGGATAAAATATAAACCAGAATATTTTTTTGTTTGTTCAATTGTTTGAAGTTCAGACGGAGTACTAACTAGACAGAGCATGCTTTTATCCCGCGTTTTATCCTGGCAGATAGGGCAAATTTTCCCTTGTGTATAGTTGCCGCATAATTGACAAACCTCTATAGTGGTTAAGTCTTTAATCATTTGGGAAAATTTTTCTAAATCTTTTTTTTCTTTTTTTAGCAGCCAGAAAACAAAACGTTGGGCGGTTTTTGGCCCAATTTGGGGGAATTTTGAAAATACTTCAATTAAGTTAGTGATTTGTTTTGGCCAGATCATATTTAGAATGGACTAACTGTTTTTCTTAGATTTTTGAAACTTGCTTTTTCTTCGTCAAAAAGCAGTTGAACAATCACTCCTCGTGGGCCATGACGATGTTTAGCAATGTGAATTTCAGCAACTCTTTTTTCTTCTTCTGAGCATTCTTTAATACTTCTGTCCATGCTTTTTCTGTAAATAAAAAGGACAACATCTGCATCTTGTTCTAATGACCCTGATTCTCTTAAGTCTGCTAATTTAGGAATTGCTGGAGCTCTCATTTCTGTTGCTCGAGAAAGTTGAGAAAGGGCAAGCACAGGAATGTTTAATTCTCGAGCAAGCCCTTTGAGGGAACGGGAAATTTGAGAAATTTCTTGAACTCTATTTTCAGAACTTAAAGCTCCTCCTCCTTCAATTAGCTGAAGGTAGTCAATAATTAAGAGCTGGACATTATGTTCAGCGTGTAGCCGGCGAGCTTTAGTCCGTATTTCTATAATGTTAGTGGTTGGTGAATCATCTATAAAAATTGGCGATTCAGAAAGTCTAGACAATGCTTCATTTAAACGAGCAAAAGATTCGCTATCACGGGGAGAAATATGGCCTGTTCTTAATTGCCATAAATTAATATTTGCTTCAGCACAGATTAGACGATCGGTTATTTGATCTTTAGACATTTCAAGACTAAATATTCCAACAGGGATTTTATGATTAATAGCTGCGTGTCGGGCAATATCTAAGGCTAAAGAAGATTTTCCAACAGAAGGGCGAGAAGCAAGAAGGATAAAATCTGATGCTTGTAATCCAGCTAATTTATCATCTAAGTCAATAAAGCCAGTTGGAACTCCTCGAATTTTTTCTTTTCCTTTGTGAAGGGCGTCAATTCTTTCAAAAGCTTCATTTAGAGTGTCTTTTATATGAACAAATCCTTGTTTTAAAAAGTTTTTTGAAATAGAAAAAATTCTTTGTTCTGCTTTATCTAAAATTTTAACTGCATCCTCTTGTTCTTCATAAGCTTCGTCAATAGTTTTTATAGAGGACTGGATAAGCTTTCTTAGGGTTGCTTTTTTTTGAACTATTTGAGCATAGTTCACTACATTGCTGGAGTTTGGCACAGTATTGGAAAGATAAACTAAATAGCTGCGATTTCCAACAGCTTCTAATTTTTTGTTTTCTTCTAATTTATTAGCTAAGCTAAGAATATCAATTGGTTCTCTTTTTTGAAAAAGTTCTAAAATTGCTTGGTAAATTATTTTATGCGCTTCTTTATAAAAGTCGTCAGGAGAAAGGATATCTGCTATTTTATAAATAGCCTCATCATCAATTAATAGACACCCTAAAAGTGCCTCTTCTGCCTCAATGTTTTGAGGAGGAAGTTTTTCTGTTAGTTGTTTTTCTGCGCTCATAATAATGTTGATTATTTTTGAATACTTAATATACTATTATTATAGTTTTAGAATTGGATTAAACAAGGTATTTTTATCCTCATTTTGTCCCCAGTTTATCTTATTTGTATTTGTATGTCTAAAGTTAAAGTAATTAGAGGTTATACTATTCATTATGACCCAGAAGTTGCAGCAGGAATGGAGCATATTGCTTATGTTTTAAGCAGAGAGGAGCAAGATTCGCTTTTTGAGTCAGCTTGGCGCACTGGTGATGTGGAATTTGAAGATAGAAAAGGGAGAAACTTTGTGCTTAAGAGCAAGTCACGCTGGGAGTTTGTTTTAGAAAAAAGAAAAGAAGGCTGGTTTTAAGCTTAACTTTTAGACTAGGTAGATATGCCTATGCTGGTTTTGTTGTTAAATATTCTTAATTTTTTTAACCAACCAGATTTTACTTTAGACAAGGCTGTTATTCCTGAGCCAGTTGTTTTTTTAGAACAAAATACATCTACAGATTTGGCTGAAAAATCAATAGGAATGGAAATTAGAGCAGAAAGCGCTTTACTGGTTGATAATAATACTGGCAATATCCTTTTTTCTAAGGATCCAGAAAAAAAACATTCTTTGGCAAGCTTAACAAAACTTTTAACCAACCTTTTATTTTGGGAATATCTTGACCAGGAAAAATGGGATGAAAAATGCTTAGTTTTACCAGAGGAAGATAAACAAGCAGCGCAGATTTTTGTTTACCAGGGAGAAACAGCAAGGATAAAGGATTTAATTGAAGCAAATCTAGTTGCTTCTTTAAATAATGCTACTCAGTCTTTAGTGAATTGTTTAGAAAATGATTTAAAGGAAATGGATTTTGTTGAACTAATGAATGAAAAAGCTAAGGAAATAGGAATGAAAAATAGTGTTTTTGTTGAGCCAACAGGTTTGTCACCAAATAATGTGTCTACAGCAGAAGATGTTTATTTATTAATTAATGAATTTTTTAAGATTGAAGGACTTCAAGAAATTTTAAAGAAAAAAGCAGTAAGATTCCCTATTTTTCATGATGGTGTTAGCCGTTATGTATATTTTGAGGCTACCAATGAGCTGTTAGCTAGTTTTATTCCTGTTTATGGTAAAACAGGATATTTAGAGGAAAGTGGATATTGTTTTGCAGGGAAATTTTATATAAATAAAAACGAATATACAGTTATTATTTTAGGAGAACCAAGTTCAGAGGATAGATTTAATGATATAAAAGCTTTGACTTGGTGGGTGGCGAATAAGAATTTTAAATAAAGCTCTATGCCTTCAGGTTTAAAAGTACTTTTACTGGCTATGTTGCCAATAAATGAACTAAGAGGGACTATTCCTTTGGCAGTTCTCGTGTTTAATTTGCCCTTTTATTCTGCTTTTATTTTGTCTGTTTTAGGAAATATGATTCCTGTTTTTTTTCTTCTTTGGTTTTGGCAAAGCAGCTTTTTCTTTTTAGCCAAAAAGATTAAAATTTTTCAGAAGTTTTTTGATTGGCTTTTTGAAAAAACAAAAAAAAGATTTTATTTAAAATATCAGTTATTAGGAGATATCCTTTTATTTTTAATTGTTGCTGTCCCCCTTCCTTTTACTGGAGCTTGGACAGGCACTCTTTTAGCAAGTATTTTTGGAATAAGGTATTTTAAAGCAGCACTTCTTATTTTTTTAGGAGTACTTTGCGCTGGGATTATTGTTAGTTTAATGACTTTTGGTTCATCTTTTATTTTTAATTAAAATAAAAAATTATGAGAAAAGTGCTTCTTATTCTTATGGGAATTGTTTTAATTGTTTTAGGCCTTTATGGAGTGATTGTTTGGTGGTGGCCGTTTTTTTGGCAAGTTTTTTTAGCTTGTTTAGGTCCAATTATTTTCTTAGGAGGAATTATTTTCCTGACATTAGGTCTTTCTGACTCGTCTAAATCCCGGAAACAGATTATTAACATCCCTGAATCTGATTTAGAAGAAGAAAAGAAATAATTTTTTATTTCTGAGATTGGCAGGATTTAGCAAAATGATCATTTAATATGTTTAGTCTTGTTATTACTACTTTTAATGAGCCAAAGACATTAGAAAGATTGCTTTTATCAATTAAAAAGGCTAAATTTAAAGAAGAGTATAAAGTTTTTGTTGTTGCTCCTGATGAAAACTCTAAAAAAGTAGTTGCCAGATTCCCAGAGGTTAGATTTTTAAGAGATAAAGGAAAGGGCAAGCCATCAGCATTAAATTTTGCTTTAAAATATTTAAAAGGGGATATTGCTGTTTTTACTGATGGTGACATTTACTTTAAAGGGGATTCAGTAGAAAAGTTGATTTTACACCTTAGAGAAAATCCAGAATTAGGAGCAGTTAGTGGTAGGCCAGTTCCAATAAACAAAAGAGATAATTTTTTTGGGTTTTTAGCTCATTTTTTAACTTTTTCTGCTCATCAGTGGAGGAAAAAAGCAAGTGCTTTAGGTGAGTATTTTGACTGCTCAGGTTATTTGTTTGCTTGCTATAAAGATATTATTCCTTTTTTGCCAGAAGATTGTTTAGCTGAAGATTCTTATATTTCTTCCTGGATCTTTAAAAAGGGTTATAAGATTGGTTATGTTGAGCAAGGAGTAGTTTTTGTTAAATTCCCTACAAATTTATCTGATTGGCTTTGTCAAAAAACAAGAACAATTACTGGACAAAGGCAGATAAGGAGAGTAAAGGAATTTAAGGACTTAAAAACAAGAAGTTTATTTAAAGAAATTAAGCAGGGGGTTTGGTTGCTCTTTATTTTCCCAGAGAATATAAAAGAATTTTTTTGGTTGATTTTACTTTGTTTTTTAAGATTGTACGTTTGGATTAAATCCTTTTTTGTCCTTAAATTTAGAAAGGAGAAAGATATTTGGAAAAGAGTTGAAACAACGAAAAATAATTTATAAAATTTTATTGTTTAAGATTTTAAATTTTATGGTGTTTGAACAAGAAAAAATAAAAGAACCTCTTCCTGATATAGAGCGCCCTTCTATTCCTGAAGGGGAGCCTAAAATTTTAGAAAAGCAGGAAGTTCAAGAAGAAAAACAAGAGGAAATACAGGAAAAAGCAAAAGCTACTTTCCCCTCAAGTACAGCTTTGATACAAGAGCGCAAAAAACAGGAATTTTCTAGAAAAATAGAAAATATTTTGGACCAAGATTTGGATCCTTTTTATAAAGAGCTGTCTTCAGAGCAAAAAGAAAAAATTTACCAAAAAAAAGCGCAAACAATTGAAGAAATTAAAAAAGTTTTGGAAAAAGGAAAGAATATTGCCCAAAAAGTACTTAACTTAATTAGGAAATTTTTAAGATTATTACCAAAGGTTAATCAGTTCTTTTTAGAAAAAGAGTCGAAAATTAAAACAGAAAAAGTAATTTCTTTATTTGAAAAAGAAAGAAATATTCAATTATGATTATTTGTTTGCCAACAGATGAGGGAAATATAGACCCTCTTCTTTCAGAGAAATTAGAGAAAGCAAAATATCTTATTTTTGTTGAGGAAAGTGGCGTTGTTAATAAATGTATTTCCCTAAGGAAAAAGGACGATATTTTATTTTCAATTACTGGGAATAAAGCAGAAGTGGTAATTACTGGTAATCTTTCAGCAGAAAACTTTGATTTTTTGAGGGCTTCAGGGATTAAAGTATATGCAGGTGTTTTTGGGATAACAGCCAGAGAAGCCCTTGGCCGTTTTAAAAGAGGTGAATTAAGAGAACCAAAGGAAGAAGTTTCAGGAGTAATTAAAGGTAGAATAGTTTAAAAAATATTTTGGTATGTTTTTTTCTTTGCCTAATTTAGGAAAAGTAGAATTTATTTTTTTGTTTGTTTTTGTTTTACTATTTTTAGTATTTATCCTGCTTTTTTTGTTTAAAAAATCTTCTCTTAGGAAAAAGCAGCAGATGAAATCTTTGGAATGCGTCTTGCTTTTAGTAACTTTACCTCAAGAGAATGATGAGCAAGAGAAAAAGCCAGCAAAGTACTGGATTTCTTTAATGGAGAATTTTTTGGCAAATATTGGAGGTTTAAGTGCTGAAAAGAATAAAAAGGCAGGTTGTTTTTCTTTTGAGATTGTTTTAGATAAGCAAGGAGCTATTTCGTTTTATGTGTATGTCCCACGTTATTTAGAGCAGTTTTTCCGCCAGCAGATTCAAGCTCAGTTCCCTGATGTTTTTATTGAGCAAGTTGAAGATTATAATATATTCCTTCCTGAAGGGACAGTTTCTGCTGCTTATCTAAAACTCCAAAAATCTTGGGTTTTACCAATAAAAACGTACTTAAAAGAAGAGGAAGTTGACCCTTTGAATGCTATTACTAATACGTTTTCTAAAGTTGAAAAAGGTGATGCTTTAGCTCTTCAGATTATTGCTTGTTCAGCTCCTAGTTCTTGGCACAAAAAAGGAGCAAAAATAGCTCAATTAATGCAAAAGGGGAAAGGATTTTCTGAAGCTTTAGCTGAGATAGAAAAAGGATTTTTTTCAAAGTTTTTTTCTGGGTTTATATCTGCTTTAAAAACAGAAAAGCAAAAACCAGAACAAGTTATGGAAAAACCCCGACAGTTATCGCCTATGGAACAGGAATTAGTTAAGTCTTTAGAGTATAAAGCTTCAAAAGCAGGATTTAGAGTTAATATTCGTTTAATTAGTTCGGCTAAAAATAAGCAAAAAGCAGATTTTTACCTTAACAACCTTATAAATAGTTTCTCTTTTTATAGCGGGTATGAATATGGGAATGGTTTTAAACCTATCCGAGTTGGCTCTTCAAAAAAGATTATAAATGATTTTATTTATAGAGTTTTTGATCCTTCTCTTAGCTTTATTTTAAATACAGAAGAATTAGCTTCTGTTTATCATTTTCCTGTTCCTACCTTGAAAACACCGAATATTAAATGGCTCCAGTTTAGAAAAGCTCCAGCTCCATTAGAAGTTCCAGATCAAGGAATTATTTTAGGAGAAAATATTTATCGGGGGGAGAGAAAAATTATTCGTATTAAAAGAGAAGACAGGAGACGGCATACTTATATAATTGGAAGAACAGGTA
This sequence comes from bacterium, assembly GCA_021158435.1. Taxonomy (GTDB): domain Bacteria; phylum Patescibacteriota; class Patescibacteriia; order UBA2591; family MWDC01; genus MWDC01. The sequence goes on along the minus strand of JAGGUQ010000025.1, from coordinate 2,797 downwards.
CAGGAAAATCTTATTTAATGACTAATTTGGCAATTCAGGATATAAAGAATGGGGATGGTGTTTGTGTTATTGATCCTCATGGCGATTTGATTGATGAAATTTTGAAGTATGTGCCTGAACAAAGGATGGATGATGTAATTGTTTTTGATCCAGCAAATGTAGATAGACCAATTGGCTTTAATTTGCTTGAGTATGACCCGCGATATCCAGAACAAAAAACATTTGTTATTAATGAAATGATAAAGATAATAGATAAGCTGTATGATTTAAGTCGAACAGGTGGACCAATGTTTGAGCAGTATATGCGGAATGCTATGCTTTTAGTTATGGAACATCCTGAATCTGGTTCAACTTTAATGGAGATATGCGAGGTTTTAGCTAATCCTGATTTTAGAAGATTTAAATTAGAACATTCAAATAATAAAGTAGTGAATGATTTTTGGGTAAAACAAGCAGAAAAGGCTGGTGGAGATGCTGCTCTTTCTAATGTTACTCCATATATTACTTCAAAATTGAATCAGTTTATTTCCAATGATATTATGAGGCCAATTATTGCCCAGCAAAAGAGCTCTTTTAATTTAAGAGATATAATGGATGAGAAAAAAATATTTTTAGTAAAATTAAGCAAAGGGAAGATAGGGGATATAAATGCTTATCTTTTAGGGTTAATTATTGTTGGGAAAATTTTAGTTGCTGCTCTTTCTCGAGTTGATCAGCCTGAAGACCAAAGAAAAGATTTTTATCTTTATATTGATGAGTTTCAAAACTTCATAACTGATACCATTTCAGTTATTTTAGCTGAGGCAAGAAAGTACAGGCTTAATTTAATAGTTGCCCATCAATATTTAGGTCAGCTTATTCAGGGGCAAGATACAAAAATTAGGGATGCTATTTTAGGGACAGTTGGCACTTATTTAGTTTTTAAAATAGGAGTAGAAGATGCTGAAGTATTAGTTAAAGAGTTTGCTCCTGTTTTTACAGCCAGAGATTTAGTAAATATAGAAAGGTTTAATTGTTATGTTAAATTATTAGTTGACAATCAATCTATTAGGCCCTTTAGTATGAGAGTTATTCAAAGAGAAGAGGGTAATCCAGAAATTGCTGAGAAAATTAAGGAAATATCTTCTTCAAAGTATGGAAGGCCAAGACAGGAAGTTGAGGAAGAAATTAATAAAAGACATCATTTAGTTTAATTATGTCGCTTGTATTGTATAGAAAATATAGACCACAGAGGTTTGACCAGGTTATTGGTCAGGATTTTATAGTTAAAATACTTCAAAGCGAAATAAAGCATAATCGTTTGGCTCATGCTTATTTGTTCGCTGGCCCAAGAGGTTTAGGGAAAACAACAGTAGCTAGAATTTTGGCAAAAGCAGTGAATTGTTTAAACCTAGATATTAAAAAAGAAATAGAGCCTTGTAATCAATGTGAAGTTTGTCGGGCAATTAATTCAGAAAGCTCTTTTAATTTAATAGAAATTGATGGGGCTTCTAATCGGGGCATAGATCAAATTAGAGAGTTAAAAGAAAAAGTAAGGTTCCCGCCGAGTATTGGTAAAAAAAAGGTAATTATTATTGATGAAGTTCATATGTTAACTATTGAAGCTTTTAACGCTCTTTTAAAGACATTAGAAGAACCACCAGAATTTACAATTTTTATTCTAGCTACTACTGAACCTCATCAAGTGCCAGAGACAATTATTTCTCGATGTCAGCGTTTTGATTTTAAAAAAGTTCCAGCTGACAAAATAGTGCAAAGATTGGGTAAAATTGCTCAGATGGAAAAAAAGAAAGTGCCTAAAGATGTTTTAAAGGACATTGCTTATTATTCCCAAGGATGTGTAAGAGATGCAGAAACTTTACTTGGACAAGTTTTATCTTTACCTGGTAAAGAAATTACAGCTGATCAAGCTTCCTTGTTTTTTCCTAGGCATGATTTTGGTTTGCTTTTAGACTTTAGTAGACTTCTTTTAGAGAAGAATACATCTCAAGCAATTAAAAAATTAAATGAAATTTCTGAACAAGGATTAGATTTAGATCAATTTAGACAAAACTTATTGGAATTTTTTAGAAAGTTGCTCCTTTTAAAACAAGGAGTTGATATAGAAAGTTTTACTTGGTCGGATAAAGAAAAACAAGAAGTTGAAAAAATTCTTAAGATTGCCAAGACTAAGGCTTTAGTGAAAATTATTGAAGAATTATTAAAAATTTCTACTTTTGCTCGTTATAGTCCTATTCCTCAATTTCCTTTTGAAATTGCTATTGTTAGGATAGGTTTAGATGAATAATATTGCGGGGTCGTCTAATGGTAGGACAGCGGACTCTGGATCCGTTAATCCTGGTTCGAATCCAGGCCCCGCAGCCAAGCTCCTTGTGAAACTCTTAGAATTCCGAGTTTCCAAAGAAAACGAATTTCCCGGAGGGAATTTCCCGGAGGCAGTCTCCGGAGGGGCAGTCTCCGGGCAGACGGATAAGAAAATTTCGTCAACAAAAGAAAATGCCCCAAGATCGACTCTCTAAAAAAGCAGATTTAGCTTTAAATACGATTGTTAAAATTGAAACAGGAAAGAATCCGAATCCGACACTTGAGACCATCCAAAAAATCGCCAAGGCTTTAAATGTTGAAGTAGAGAAATTATTAAAAGATTAAGATAGCTAAAAGTTACATTTATGAAAAACAACAAAAAAATCGAAAAAAATACGATGTTTGGAACTTATGAATTTCCTTCCTATGAAGAAATTTTAGATATCTATTCTAAAGAGTTTTCAAGTTACATTCAACCTAAAGGAGATACTAT
>JAGGUQ010000014.1 GCA_021158435.1 bacterium | reverse complement strand
TTATCTTTTTGCTTTTTTACAACTCATAAAGAACCAATCCCTAACAAGAAGTCAAGTTTACTAAACTATATCAAATCTAAAATTTCTTTTTTCCAACCATTTAAAAACAAATTGCCAGAGCAGGCTGTTTTTGGGTTTATTTCTCTATACCAAAAATTCCTTCTCCATAAATCTATAACTGGTCGGGGCGCCGGGATTCGAACCCGGGACCTCTTGCTCCCAAAGCAAGCGCCATAAACCACTAGGCCACGCCCCGAACTAATAAAATTTTGTTAATTCAATCCCGGTATAATAATATTTTAAAATCTGAAAAAAATTGGCTCCTTGATTAGCTGCTACTATCCCGCTTATTTGAGGCAAACCAACTCCATGCCCCTTCAAAACCTTGCCTTGGCCTGGAGGGTCTATTTTCCCTTTTAAATAAGGGACAGGGTCTTTGGTCATATTTACTTCTTCAGAATTCCTTGTCCTTCCGTCGCTTTGAGCAAAATAATAAGCAAGAATAGGATTCCCGTTATAAGTGGCAATTATACCTCTTGTTTCATTAACAGCTTTTACAAAATTTGGATTTCTTTGAAAAGCATTATACCCTCTATAAACTTGGTCAGCTTGAGTGGCTAAAACTGCAAAATGAGGGCTTTTATCCGGCGTATTAGTATATTTTGGATCAATTAAACGATAATATGCATATGTTCTTGCTGCTATAGCTTGAGCTTTTAAAAACTCAAAGGGTGCCTCATCAGATACTTCATGTATTCCTGAAACATATTTTTCCATTGGCAATTTGTTTATTACCCACAACCTCTGAGTAGAAGGATTGTAATGAACCCAAATTTCTCCTTGAAAACGATTATCATTTACCTGCATTCCCCAAAATGGTCCATTATTCCAAGAGGAAATTTCAAAAATAGTATTTTCATCAACAGGAACAAACCGCAAGTAAGAGTCTGTCATTAAAATCCTTTGTCCTTGATGATTCAAAAAAGTTCTTTCAATATCAAAATCAAAATCTATTTCTAATTCATCCCCTTGAGTTGCCCTGGTTAATAAATCTCCTTGAGGGGAAAGCACATTGTAAGGGGCATTATTTAAAGCTCTAATTTTAATAGGAAGTTCTTGTTCCTCTTCAGCAAAAAAAAGCCCAACTTTAATCTCTGGCTCCTCAATTTGAGGAGAAGCAGTTCCAATTTTTATTTCAGCTGGCACAGACTGCCAATAATATTCTTCCTCTTCTTCCTCTTCCTCTGGTTGAGTTGGTGTTGGTTGTTCTGGAACAGCAGTAGATGGCTTTACTTTTATTCCTATTTCTATTCTACTTCCATCAATTTCTTCTGCTCCCAAAAAAAGAGCAAATTTCTCCCAATAAAGCCCAGGCTGCTCTGGTGCCCTTAGTTTAAAAGTAAAACTTACTTCTTGCCCTGGCCTAATTCCTACTTCTGCTTCTCCATCTTTCCCCAAACGAACTGGTGTATACAAATTATACCAGCTTGAATCATAAAATTTTGAAGTCTTCCTTTGCAAATTCCTTAAACTCAAAGGATTAGGACCAACAGAAAGCCAATCTACAGAACTCACATTTTTATACTTAACCTGAAAATCTATACTTTGACCAGCTTCAATCTCAGGTATAGAAACCAAATCTCTTTCAACAATTTCTGCTCTTGAGACGCTTAAAGCATAAACTCTATTGGAAGCAGAGCCCTCTAAACTCAAAAAGGGGTCAAAAAGCAAAATTCCTATTACAAAAACTAAACCAAAAAATTTATTTAGCTCCTTCTTTTTCATAAGCCTGAATAAAAGATAAAGAAAAACTAAAAATTGTCCAGAATATAATGCTGAGATCATTTTTAAAATAAGGGGTATCAACTAAACCATGAATTAGAACAACCAACATAGCAAAAATAAGACCTAAAACAAAAACGTCTTTAGTTTTTTCAAAAAAATTCCAAGACTGAGCAAAAAACAAAGAAACCAAAGCTAAAAAAAACAAAAAGCCAAGAATGCCTAATTCTAGGTATAAGGATAAAAACAAATTATGAGGATAAGGATGAGTTTCTACAGAAATCAGTTCCTGCCCATTAATTATCTGCGAGTACTTTTCCTGATATGAAGGAGCAAGAATTTGATATCCCCTTAAACCAACCCCAAAAACAGGTGAATCTTTTAACATTTTCCAAGCTCCCTTCCAAATATTTAAACGAAGTTGTCCAGAAATGTCCTCAAATTTCAATTTAGTTAAAAAAGAACTTCTAAAATTTTGAACATCCAAAACAAAAACAAATAAACACAAAAAAAGCAAAATTAAAGCAATAATTTTTGTTTTTTTACTAAAAATTAAAGAAAACAAAAAGCAAGAAAAAAATACAGCTAAAATAGCTCCTTCAGAACGTGCCAAAAACAAAGAAACTATACCTATAAGAAAAACACCTAACCAAAAAACCTTTTCCTGTTTATTCTTAACCTTAAAAATTAAGGAAAATGTAATTAAAAGCAATGGACCTATGTAAAGTCCTAAAAAATTAGGATGAGGAAATGGCCCTGTTGCTCTCCAAACTTCTGGCTCTACCCAAAATTCTCTACTCCACACTCCGCCAACATTAAAAATCTTCTGAAATATAGCCCACAAACTAGCAACAAAAGCTCCCAAGCAAAGACTTTTCACCAGAAAAAATAAGTCCTTTTTAGAATGAACTAAATTAATAACAAGAAAGAAAACAATAACTGGTTCAACAAAAAAAGCTTTCCAAAAACCCAATGATTTTAAAAAATCAGGAGAAATAAAAACAGCAACACTTGCGCTTAACAAAAATAAAACAATTAAAGTCAATAAAATTTTTGGGGGCAAAAAGATTTTTTCTTTTTTATAAATTTTCTTTAATAAAAAAACAAAAAACAAAATTAAAATCTCTATCTCCAGAAAGGTCAAAGGAACAAATAGAAAAAATCTAATTTGATATAAGGGTAAAGTAAGCAAGATTAAAGATAAACCAATTAAAGGTTTTTTAAAACAAATATAAGAAAAAACAAAAAATAAACAAAAAATTCCTAAATAATAAAGCATATTTTTAAACTATTGTTCCATCTAAAAATGCCCCCACCAGGGATCGAACCCGGATCAATGGCTTAAGAGGCCACTGCTTTACCATTAAGCTATGGGGGCAGAATTTCATTCTAGACAAATTTAAAGAAAAATCAAGACTATTAGATAATGCTCAAGCTAAATTAGCCCGGGTTTTCACTACTACTTTACTAAATTTAATCCACAAATCAAGGAAAAAAAGAATTTAATGAGGTGAACAGCAGGCAGAAACAAGAACTCATCTGCTTTAAAAATCGCCGTTGTTCTTTTCCCCTGCTTTCAAAAATTATTTTTCTCACTTTTTACAAAAACCGCCATTGAATGGCGACTTAAAGATGTTTCTATTTAAATATATACAATTATCTGGGCTTCCAGCGAAGTCAAAATCTGAAGGTTCCGCAAGGTCTCTCTTTTAACGGCTGTTAAGTGTCTCAAATGAAGTGAGAAATCGCAAGGCGTGGCAAAATCTCTGGAAGATTTTGAACTGTGAATGTTCTGGACAACGGGGCACTGTTCTAAAAAATAACAAACACACTTTTTATGAACCTTCATTTGGAAACTGCCCTTTGGCAACTAAATTTAACGATGTTATATGTGCGGGTGCTGATAGAATTGTGTTTATTGCATAACCAACCGAAATAGGTGGAGCCAGTCTTATCTCGGTTTTATTCCAATAATTTCCATATTCTTTATCAACTTCTAAAACTGCTTTTTGCACAACAGCATTGTCATACATTCCAGTATCAACTCCGCCAGGCCTCACATCAGTGATGTAAATTTTTTCCTTCCACAAATCAAGCATTGCAGAGTTAGTATATCTGCTTATTGCACCTTTAGCTGCGCAATGTGTTCCGCCAAGGTTATATCCCCTGATTGCAGACATTGAACTGATTATTGCAACTCTTGTTTCTGCCTTGAATTTTTTATTTTGTTCTCTAAAAATTGGCAATAACTTTTGCATTAAAATATGAGTTCCTTTCAAAACAATAGTTGATTCTTTTTCAATAAATTCAGGAGGAATATCTTCAATGTGCAAATAAGGATTGTCATCTTTTAATTTGTAAGCACCTGCACCAAGGCCTATTGATTGAACCAGCCATAAAAGTTTGTCTTTTGGAAGGGATTTCACAAATTTTTCAATTGATTTTTCTTCAAGCAAATCAACAGCGCTATATTCAATATTTTTTTCTGGAACTTCCAATAATTCAACAATTTGTTCTTTTAGTATCTTTAGCTTTTCTTCTGTCCTAGAAACCATGTGAATAATAGCACCATTTGCGGCGAGAACAAAAGCTGTGGCTGCTCCAATATTTAATTTCATCTCCTTTCCATTAACAATTATAGAATCATGGCTTTCCTCTTTTGTTGTTGCATCATAAAATTTATGCTTAGCTGGTTTAAAGCCACAACCAGTTACAATTATTCTCTTCCCTTCCAAAAGATTGGTTTTTGGAATTGATTTTAATCTTGTTTGCATATGCTTATTATAATGAAGGTTTATTTATTAAATTTGTCTTTTTAAAGCGTGCTGTCTGGGCGGGATTATAAAATAAGCCATCGCTATTGCTGACAACATATGGCATTAAACGAAGTCACGAGCGTAGCGAGAAAAAAGCCCGCCGAAGGGTCGCATCATATCTTCTTTCCAATGATCAATATATGAACACTTATTCCAGCAACAGTAGGATGCGTCCGAAAAAAATTTCCAGAGGTATGGCTCAAGAGGCCACTTCTTTACCATTAAGCTATGGGGGCAGAATTTCATTCTAGACAAATTTAAAGAAAAATCAAGGCTATTAGATAATGCCCCTGGAAGGACTCGAACCCTCAACCTCCTGTTCCGAAGACAGGCGCTCTATCCAATTGAGCTACAGGGGCAAAATCAACCTATAGCTTCAGGGTATCTGGCAAAAGCTTTGGCTGTTTCTAAAGAAATTTTTTTATGTTTGTAAAGGTTTTCTAAATCTTGATCCATTGTCTGCATCCCAAACTTAGAACCTGTTTGAATTACATTTATAATATTGCTGACTTTGTTCTCCCTGATCATTGTAGCTATTGCTGAATTATTTACCATAATTTCTCTGGCAGCAATCCTACCTCCATCTATTCTTGGAACTAACCACTGAGAAATAACTGCTTTTAAACTTAAAGATAATTGAAGTCTTATTTGTGTTTGCTGAGCAGAAGGGAAAACATCAACAATTCTGTCAATTGTTTGTATTGCATTTGGAGTATGAAGAGTTGCCAAGATTAAATGCCCAGTTTCAGCTAAAGTTACAGCCAAGGAAATTGTTTCCAAATCTCTCATTTCTCCAACCATAATAACATTAGGATCCTGACGAACAACATGGCGAAGAGCTTGACCAAAAGAAATAAAATCTCTACCTAATTCTCTTTGCGAAATTAAACTTTTTTCTGATTTAAACAAAAATTCTATTGGATCCTCAAGAGTAATGATATGATAAGCATAATGTTTATTTAACCAATCTATTGATGCAGCTAAGGTAGTTGATTTCCCGCATCCAGCTGGCCCAGTAACTAAAATCAAGCCCTGTTTTGACTTCAGTAAATCATAAATTACAGGTTGGGCATCTATATCTTCCAAAGTTGGAATTTTTGGCCAAATAAATCGGGCAGATAAAGCTAAATTTCCTTTTTCTTGATAAAAATTAACTCTAAATCTACGCCCGGATTTTGTTTGATAGGAAAAATCAACCTCTTTTTTCTCCTTTAATTGCTCTTTTAAATGATCAGTTAGAACCTCTTCTGCAATTTGTTCAACTTCCCCAGGTTTAACAATTGGCCAGTCTTTTTGAAAAGACAAAACTCCATTAATCCTAAAAACCACTTTCTGCTCTGCGTTTAAATGAACATCTGAAGCCTTTTTTTCTATTGCTTTATCAAAAATTTCTTCTAAAAACATAAAAATTAGTTAAAAAGGTAAAAGTTTCTTTAACTTTAACAGAAAAAAATGGACAAATCAAGCAAATTGCTTTTTCCACTTGACAAAAAGAGGTTTTTTCCTAATATACTCCATAGTTTATGAAAAAAATAAAGTCCTGGCCCCTGAATCTTAAAACCCAAATGCCGAAATTAATAGATGCTATTAAAAGGACCGGGCACAACTCAAAAGAGTTTTTTTGGAAAAGAGTTCTAATTTCCAAAAAGTGTTATCAGGCAATTTTTATTGCCCTTATTGTCTTTACCCTTAGTTTCTCCACTTTTAAAACAATAAGCTCTAACAATTCCTTTTTGGTTAAAGCAGATGAAAAACAAGGGATAAAAACAAAAGATATCCCTTGTATTTTTCTAGAAAAAGTTAAAGAAAAAAACAGTCTAAAAAATACTGATTTTCAAATAGCTGCTTTTGAGGAATCTATTGATTTTAATTCTGATCAGTCTGCTTTAATTGTTCCTGAAACACCTTTTAAAGGGTCTGTGCCTTTAACCAGAACAGAAATACAAGAGTATGTTGTTCAGCCCGGAGATACTATTTCCGGCATTGCTGAAAAATTTGGTTTAAAATGGAGCACTGTTCTTTGGGAAAACCACCTTACATATTGGAGCATTATAAAGCCTGGAGATACTCTAAGAATCCTTCCTGTAGATGGGCTTAGTCATAAAGTAAAACAAGGCGAGACAATTTCTTCTATTGCTAAAAAATACAAAGCGGATCCAGATAAAATAATTGAATTTAATTTTGATTCACCAGAAGAATCTTCTCAATTAAAGGTAGGACAAATCCTTGTTATTCCTGATGGAACCCCACCTCCACCACCTCAACCAAAAACAACAACTTCTCCTAAATTTGTTCAAGAAAACTACAACAGCTATAATGCTTGGTGGAGAAACACCTCTTGCCATAGATTTATCTACGGACAATGTACTTCTTGGGCGGCTTTTAAATGGGCAACAGAACAACATCAATGTGTTCCTGGAAATTGGGGAAATGCTAATACCTGGTTTTCTAGAGCTAAACAAGCTGGATATCAAATTGGTTACACTGCTCAAAAAGGAGCAATTATAGTTTTAACTTGTACTAGCTGGCTTTGCCAAAGATATGGACATGTTGCTTATGTAGAAAGCTTTACCCCAACTACAGTTACTATTTCTGAACTTAATGCTATTGGCTACAGAAAATACTCTCAAAGAACCTTAAAAAGAACTCTTCGTTGGCAAAATGGATGGAAAATTTTAGGCTATATTTACCCAAGGTAATGTAAAATATTTAAATAATAAGCACAAAATAATCCGGTTTTTAATACCGGATATTTTTTATTTCCCAAATGTTTGTTCTTTAAAAAAATCATTCTATTAACCTGTCTCTACCAACAATAATCTTTGCTTTTTTTGATGCCAAACTAACCTCTAAGGGCGCTTTTAATGTCTTTTTCCCTAATTGTAAACAAAGTTCCTGATCTTTTTTTAAAGAATTTATCCAAATGTGCTTAAAAAAGAACAAACTATCCAAACAATGCCTTTTTTTCCCAAAAAAAGAATCCCTTTTTTCTTTTAGGGTAATTATCTCCAATAAACTGTCCTGAGGAGAACTAACCATTTCTTTCTGATAATCTTCTTCTGATTTTTTTTGCCAGCGAAAAGCTAAATTTGACACTCTTATTTTTGAACATTTTACAGGAAAAACTTTCCAGTTCTCTGTTTTCAAAAAAACCTTATTTGTTGGCAAATCAAAATAAGAAAAAAATAAAAAGCCATTTACCTGCCCTAAATCAACTTCTATTATTCTCCTTTGCGAGATAACATCACAAGATTCTACCCCCATTGGCAGATCTAAAATGGTTGCTATTTCTGAAAAAAATTTAACAGGAATAAAACCAAAAACACAATTATTTTCTTTAAAATTCCTTATTGCTGAAATAGCTTGATTAAATGTTTCCTCTTTCCCAACAACAATAACTGTAGGATTAGCCTCTCTTTTTAAAATGCTTTCTACTGCTTCTTCGGCTGTTTTTAAAAGCGTTAAACGAATTACCCTTCCACTGATACCTAATTCTGCAACTCTTGTTTCAATCTCATTAATCAGCTTCTGATACTTCTTTTCAATCAAAAAACTATCATAAAGATAATAATACATAATTTTATTTTTCAATTAAAACATTAAGAAAACTGACAAACAAGCATTTCAGTTAAATGAAGTATTTTACTCTTCTTCCTCCCCCTCTTCTTCTTCAAAAACCTCTTCTTTTTTTGAGTCAGACATTGTACATCGGCCATTAATTTCTGCTCCTTCTTCAACCAAAAGAGATTTACATCTTATGTCTCCTTCAATCTTAGCCTGTTTATCCAAGCTTAACTTTTCATTAACTGATATGTTCCCTTTTACTACCCCAGCTATATAAGCATTTCCAGCTTTAACCTCAGCCACAACTAAAGCTCCTTGTTCTACTCTTAAATCCCCTTTTGTTTCTAAAGACCCTTGAACTTCCCCTCTAACAATAACATTGCCTGAAGCAACAAAAGTCCCTTCTAATTTTACTCCTGAGCCAATAATTGTTTCTACTTTTTCTGTTTCCATTTTTTTTTCAAACATAATCATAAGTATATAAAATATCTAACCTTATTAACACAAAAGCGGGTGAGCGGAATCGAACCGCCTTCTTAGCCTTGGCAAGGCTACGTAATAACCATTATACTACACCCGCGATTTTAAAAATTCCATTACCTTTCGGCTAATTATTAGCCTTTCTAAAATCTTTCTACTAGATTCACTTTTTGCTTGTTCTACTACTTCTGGTTTATCTTTATAATACAAAGAAATATTTTCTATTTCCTTATTTATCTCTTCTTTTGAAGCTTTTATTTTTTCTTTTTCTGCTATTTGCTGAAAAATCAAGGCAACTTTAATTCTTTGTTCTGCTTTTTGCCTAAACCCTTTTCTTAAATCATCTACAGTTTTATTAATTGCTTTTAAATAATCTTCAAAACTTGTCAATATATTGCCTTCTGGCGTAGAAAAGCCCTTTTCTTCTACTGCCTGCTTTAATTCAAAAACCATCTTTTCTATTTCTCTTTGAATTAGAGTTTCGGGAATCACTTCTATTTTAGCATTTTTTAACAATTGTTGAACAATTTCTTCCTCTATTTGTCTTTGTATTTGAACTCTTTTTTGCTCTTTTATGCTTTCTTTAATTTTTTCTTTTAACTCATCTAAATTCTTAAAATTGAAGTTCTTGGCAAATTCATCATCTAAATCCGGCAATTGTATTTCAAATATATTATTAATCTTTACCTTAAAGTCAACATTCTTACCAGCTAATTTTTTGTCATGAAAATCTTCCGGATACTTCAAGGAAAATTTCTTTTCTTCTCCAGGATTTAATCCAACCAGATTTTCAGAAAAACCTGGAACAAAATATCCTTTATCTAAAATAAAGGTAGTATTCCTGATTTGCCCATTCTCCAAAGGAACATTTAAAAAACTCATCTCTATATCTGCCTGAACTTTATCTCCAAGACGAGCTTGCCTTTTTACTGCTACCTCTTTTCTTCTCTGAAATTGCAAATCTTTTAAAACCTTTTCTATTTCCTTTTCATCAACTTCTTCTGTTTCTTTGGTATTTACTTTTATTTGTTTGTAATCTAACTCCAAAACTTTAGGCTTAGAAATTACTTCTACTTTAAAGCTTAAAACTTTATTAGGGATTGCACTCAATATTTCTACTTGAGGAGGAACTACTGGCTCTAATTTTGAATCTTTTAAAATTTTTTGAAGATTTTCTTGAATAAAAATTTCACATGCTTTTTGCCAAATTCCTGTATAACCCACTTGTTCCTTAATTATCTCAAAAGGAGCTTTTCCTGGTCTAAAACCAGGAATCTTTTTCTCTAAAGATATTTCTTTTGCTGCTTTTTCAATATATTTTTTTACTTCTTCTGCTTCAGCATCAACAATAATCTCTTTTTTGTTGTTTTCTGCCTTTTTTATTCTTATTTCCATAATCTATGTTTTAGAGCAATGGAGCTATAATCAAGCTTACAATTGCCATTAATTTTATCAAAATATTTAAAGAAGGTCCTGCTGTATCCTTAAATGGGTCCCCAACAGTATCTCCAATAACTGCTGCTTTATGGGTTGGAGAACCTTTTCCTCCTAAATTCCCTTGCTCTATATACTTTTTAGCATTATCCCATGCTCCACCAGAATTAGCCATCATTACTGCCATTAAAAATCCACTAACAACTGAGCCTATTAATAATCCTCCCAAAGCCTGCTTGCCTAAAGCAAAACCAATTACAACTGGAGTTAAAACAGCAATAAAAGAAGGCATTGACATTTTCTTTAAAGCAGAAGAAGTAACCAAAGTAATACATTTTTCATACTCTGGCTCTTTTTCTCCTTGAAGCACTTTTTCATCCTGGAACTGCCTTCTTACTTCCCCAACAACAGAATAAGAAGCTTGACCAACTGCTTTTAAAGTTAAAGAACAAAAGACAAAAACAATCACACCGCCCAGGAAAATACCAACTGTTGTTCTAGGATCCAAAATATTAAGAATGTTTATTTTTGCAACCTGAGTATAGCTCATAACCAAAACTAAAGCAGTCAAAGCAGCAGATCCTATAGCAAATCCCTTTCCTATAGCAGCTGTTGTATTTCCAACTGCATCTAACTTTTCACATCTTTCCCTTGTTTCTGCGCCTAAACCAGCCATTGAAGCAATCCCAGCAGCATTGTCTGAAATTGCTCCAGAAACATCTGTAGCTAAACTAATTCCTAAAGTAGAAAGCATACCTACTGCTGCAATTGCTATTCCATAAAAACCAGCAACTTCATAAGCAAAAATAGTAACTAAGGATACAATTATTACTGGCAACAAAGTGCTAATCATTCCCAAAGAAAGGCCAGAAATAATATTTGTAGCTGCTCCTGTTTGAGAATTTTTAGCAACTTCTTGAGATGGTTTTTTCTCTGAAGAAGTATAATATTCTGTAATTGCTCCAATTAAAACCCCACTAATCAAACCAAGTACAAGTGGAAGAAAAACATTTAAAGAAGATTTAAACCAAATCTTCAAAGTAAAAAAGCTTAAAATCACCATTAAAAGGCTTGCTACCCATAAGCCTCTGTTTAGCACCTGATGGAGGCTTCCTTTTTTAAGGAATCTAACAACAAGATATCCAAGCAAGCTTACAATAATTCCCAAACTAGAAATAATTAATGGCAAAATTATTTTTTCTTGAGCTAATTTTACAGCTAAACTTCCTAAAACCATTGCTGTAATAATTGAATCTACATAACTTTCAAATAAATCAGCCCCCATTCCTGCTACATCCCCAACATTATCTCCAACATTATCAGCTATAACTGCAGGGTTACGAGGATCATCCTCAGGAATGCCTTTTTCTACTTTACCAACCAAATCTGCTCCTACATCAGCTGCTTTAGTGTAAATTCCTCCGCCAACCCGGCTAAACAAAGCAACTAAAGATGCCCCAAAACCAAATCCATAAATAATTGTTGGATCTTTAAAAAGCAAATAAAGGATGCTTATACCGAATAAACCTAAACAAACAACTGAAAAACTCATTACTGTTCCTGAAGAAAAAGACAAAACTAAAGCTGAATGTATGCTCTTTTTTGCCGCAGAAGATGTTTTAGAATTAGCTATTGTTGCAACTTTCATCCCTAAATAACCGCTTAAAGCAGAAAATACTGCTCCTAAAACAAAACTAATTCCTGTTTTTATCCCTATTGGGCTCAAAACTAATAGCAAAAAAATTAAAAGAACAAAAAATGATAAAATTGTATACTCCTTTTTAAGGAAAGCTGCAGCCCCCTTTCTAATAAGCAAACCAATTTGTCGGGCTTTTTCGTCTTCTTCTTTTCTTTTAATATTAAAGATTAAAAAAGAAACAAAAAACAAACCAATAATACAAGTTAAAAAAGGAACTACTAAGCTGTTCATAGCAATGTTTCTTTTAAAACAAAAACAAACTAATTCGCACCTTTATTTTTCTTTATTTGTTTTGTTGTCTTTTTCTTTTTTGTTTTCTTTTTTGCTTTTTTCATCTGATTTATTTTCTTTTTCTTTTTTCTCTTTCTCCTTCTTTTTATCCTCTTCTTTTTTTTCTTCTGCTTTTGTTTGTTCTTGCTGCTCTTTTTCTTGTTTTTGTTCTTCTTGTTTTTCTTCTTGTTTTTCTTGCTTTTGCTCTTCTTCTCCTTGTTCTTGAATTGCCTCTATTTGCCAACCAGTTAATAGTGAAGCTAATCTGACATTTTGCCCTTGCCGACCAATAACCAAAGAAAACTGATCTGGTAAAACCTTAACTTTTGCCTTTTTTTCTTTTTCTTCAAGAACTATTTGATTAACCTTACCTGGAGATAAAGCGTTAGCTATAAATTTTTCCGGATCTTCGGAATATTCTATTACATCTATTTTTTCACCTCTTAATTCATTTATAATAGATTGAATTCTGATTCCTCTTTGACCTATAGCTGCTCCTATAGGATCAATGCCTTGTTCTTTTGAATAAACAGCCACCTTAGATCTTTCTCCTGGCAAACGGCTAATTGCTTTTATTTCCACTTTTCCATCAGCAATTTCAGGAATTTCTAATGCAAAAAGTTCTTTAACTAAATTTTGATGTCGGCGAGACAAAATAATTTCTGGCCCTCGTGGAGTTTTTTCTACAGAAAGAACATAAAATTTCATTTTCTGTCCTTGCTTATATTTCTCTTTTGGGACCTGCTCTTGATAAGGAAAACGGGCTAATGTATCTCCAATATCAACAAAAAAATGCCCTCTTTCAGCTCTTTGGATTACTCCATCTATAATCTTGCCTTCTTGAACTTTATAAGTATTATAAATTCTTTCCCTTTCTGACTCTCTTAATCTTTGAATAATTACCTGCTTTGCTGTTTGAGCAGCAATTCTTCCAAAATTAGAAGGGGTTGGCAATTCTTGTCTAATAACATCACCAACTTTGGCGTCTTTTTTAATTTTTTTAGCCTCAGACAAAGGAATTTCTGTTTTAAAATTTATTTTCCTTTTTTCTTTCTGTTCATTGTTTTTATCTATATCTTCAACTACAGTTTTTTCATCAAATACTTCAATTTTAAATGCCTGAGGATCAAATTTAACCACAATATTCTGATTAGGTTCACCAAAATCCTTTCTATAAGCACTAGCCAATGCTTTTTCTAAAGCAGCTAAAACTTCTTCTTTGGATATCTTTTTTTCTTGGGCAACTTGATTAATTGCGTTAATAATTGGATTAGACATAAGATAAAAAATTTATAATAACAAATAATAAAAAACAAATCTCTTTTTGAGATTATCACCCTTTTAAGTATAAAACCTTTTTTAAAAAAAGCAAGAGTTGACTTTTAAAAGTCTTTCTATATAATTGAGTTATTATGGCTAATCTAACTTTAAAGAAAAAATTAAAAAACTTTACTCAAAAACCCCCAAAACTTGGAACCCTTGTTGAGGGCGAAGTTTTGGATATGAAAAAGAATGAAATTTATGTTAACATTGACGGTTGCTGGACTGGAATTATTAGAGGACCAGAAGCCATTGATGAATCTGGAGAGTTTTCCAACTTAAAAATTGGAGACAAAGTCAGCGCAACAGTTATTGAACAAGAAAACGAAAAAGGTTTAATTGAACTTTCCTTACGAATTGCTGGACACCAAAAAGTTTGGCAAAAATTGGAGGAATTAGCAAAAAACAAAGAAACCATAGAAGTAAAAGTAGAAAAAGCAAATAAAGGTGGATTAATTGTTTCTTATAATAAGATAAGCGGATTTTTGCCTGTTTCTCAGCTTGCTCCTGAGAATTACCCTAAAGTCAAAGATGGAAACAAAGACAAAATCTTAGAAAAACTAGAAAAATTTGTTGGAGAAAAATTAAAAGCCAAAATTATTAATGTTGATCCTGAAAAAGAAATACTAATCTTTTCTGAAAAAGAAGCTGTTAATGAACCTGACAGAAGTACATTAAAAGAAAAAGAAAAATTTGTTGGAAAAATAGTTCAAGCAAAGATCACTAAATTATCTGAATTTGGAGCTTTTGCTCGTTTTGATGATAACCAAGAAGGATTAATTCATATTTCTGAATTAGCCTGGGAACGAATAGATAAAGTAGAAGATGTTGTTAAAGAAGGAGATGTTGTTAAAGTAAAAGTTCTTGGTGTATCAACAAATGGAAAGTTTTCTTTATCCTTAAAAGAGACTATACCTAATCCTTGGGAAGAAATAACAAAAAAATACAAAGTTGGTGATATTGTTAAAGCGGAAATAGTTAAAACTACTCCATTTGGAGCTTTTGCTAAAATGAAAGAAGGGATCCAGGGATTAATTCATGTTTCTGAGATTCCTGAAAAAACAGAATTAAAAATCGGTGATTCTTTAAACCTTAAAATAGTATCTTTAGAACCAGAAAATCAAAGACTTGGGTTTTCTTTAAAAGGAATAAAATAAGAGCTGTAAAAAACAAAAATGGAAAAATTCAAACCAACAAAAAACTTAATTACAAATATTCTCTGGTTTTTGGTTATTTTTCTGATTATTTCTGCTATTTTCAGTTTATTAAATCCAATTAACTACCAACAAACTCAAGTTAGTCTTGATGAATTGGTTGAAAAAATAAAAACTGAACAAGTAAAACAAATTATTATTAAAGATAATAAAATAACTGCCACCCTAAAAGACAATTCCCAGATTTTTACATTTAAGGAACCTACAATTTCCTTTATTCAACTTCTTGATAATTTTGGGGTTGAACCTGAACAAATTAATAAATTTTCTTTAACTATAAAAAATACAGAAAGCCAAAGTTTTTGGCTTTATTTTCTTATCTTTGGAATCCTCCCTTTTATTTTTATTTTTATTCTTTTTTGGCTTTTTTCCAAAAGAATTAGGGGGACTGGTATGGAAATATTTAAATTTGGCGAAAGCAGAGCAAGGGAAATCCGACCAGAAAAAATCCATCCTCGTATTTTATTTAAAGATGTAGCTAATTTAAAAGAAGCAAAAGAAGAATTAACTGAAATTGTTGAGTTCCTTAAAAATCCGAAAAAATTTATTAAACTTGGAGCAAAAATCCCAAAAGGAGTACTTTTAACTGGCCCACCTGGGTGCGGGAAAACTCTTCTTGCTCGAGCTACAGCTGGCGAAGCTTCTGTTCCATTTTTCCATATTTCTGGTTCAGAATTTGTTGAAATGTTTGTTGGAGTTGGAGCAAGCAGGGTTCGTTCTTTATTTGCTAAAGCCAAAAAAAATCTTCCAGCAATTATTTTTATTGATGAATTAGATGCCGTTGGAAGAACTCGAGGCGCTGGTTTAGGTGGTTCTCATGATGAAAGAGAACAAACTTTGAATCAAATCTTAGTTGAATTGGATGGATTTGAACCTAATATTGGATTAATTGTTTTAGCCGCAACCAACCGGCCAGATATATTAGATCCTGCCTTATTAAGACCAGGAAGATTCGATCGAAAAATTGTCTTAGATCTTCCTGATATTAATGGAAGGGAACAAATATTAAAAATACATAGCAAAGATAAACCCCTTGAAAAAAACGTATCCTTAAGAGATATAGCTGAAAGAACTCCTGGCTTTTCTGGGGCAGATTTAGCTAACTTAATGAATGAAGCAGCAATTAAAGCAGCTAAAGCTAACAAAAAGCAAATATCTCAACAAGATATTTTAGATAGTATTGAAAAAGTAATTTTAGGGCCAGAAAGAAAAAGTTATTTAATTTCTGAAGAAGAGAAAAAAATTATCGCTTTTCATGAAGCAGGGCATGCTATTGTTTCTCACAATTTACCCCATTGTGATCCAGTTAGAAAAATTTCTATAATTGCCCGTGGCCAAGCAGCTGGATATACACTAAAAATGCCTGAAAAAGATAAATATCTCCATTCAAGACAAGAAATCCTGGATAATATTGCTTCCCTTTTAGGAGGATATGCTTCTGAAAAAACCTTTTTAAAAGATGTAACAACTGGAGCAGCAAATGACTTAAAACAAGCAACAGAATTAGCTAAAAAATTTGTCTGTCAATATGGAATGAGTGAAAAAATAGGGCCAAGAACATTTGGAAAAACCCAAGAACTAATTTTCTTAGGAAAAGAAATTACTGAGGAAAAAGATTATTCACCTGAAACAGCCAGGCTTATTGATAACGAAATTAATAAAATAATTAATGACAATTTTAAAAGGGCTCAAGAAATTTTAAAAAAGAATAAAAAAGCAGTTAAAGAAATAACAAAACAGCTTCTCAAAAAAGAAACATTAGAAAGGTCTGAATTTTTGGAAATCCTTCAAAAAATTAAAAATAATGATAAAACAAATTCTTAAAAAATCACTAGAAATCACCTTAAAAAACCCTTTGCTTTGGATTTTTGCATTCTTGGCTAGTTATATCACTATTAATGAGCTTGTTGTAATTATAGAGCCTGTTCGCCAAATATTCTACAACAAAGAATTAAGCCTCCCCTTTTTAAGCTTGCTTAAAACAATTAAAATATCTTTAGAAACAAAAGTTCTTGTCTTTAAAAACTTTTCTGTTTTATTATTTTTTTGGATTGTTCCTTTTCTTTTAGCTGTTTGGGCAGAATTTGTATTGTTTACTAACATTCAAAAGAAATTAAATAATCAAAAATTCTCTCTAAAAATCAAAAAAAGCTTTTGGTGGGTTTTATTAATTAACATAATTCTTACTTTAATTAATAATTTAATTCTTATTACAATTAATCAATCACATCAGATATTACCTCCTGTTATTTTTTGGATCAGCACTATTATTATTTGCTTATTAGAACTTATTATTTTTCTTATTCTAAAATTTTCTTTATTTTTTATTATTTGCCAACAAAAAGAATTAAGTACTAGCCTGAAAAAATCTGTAAAATTCTTTTTTTCTTATTGGAAAAAAATTTGCTTATTCTTACTTATTCTTTTTGTCTTTAATTTACTTTTTGGAATTATAACTAATTTAGTTGCAGTTGGGGGGTTTTATCCTTTTTCTGTTTTATCTTTTATGTTAAAAAACTGGGGATTAAGTGGGCAAAACATTCCTTTGTATGGGGGATTAATTATTGTTGGCTTTTTTTCTGTTATTTTCTGGTCTATTTTCTTTGCCTTCCAAAATGCAGCTTGGGTTACTTTTTTCCTTAAAAACAAGTAATTTTTTCCCACAATTTTCCCCTATTTTATCTACTTTTTATACTCTTTTCTTAATCGCTTAAAAGTATATAATTATTAGAAATATAGAGGTTATCCCTTTTTCCACTTATTCTTCTTTAACTACTTCTAAATTAAAAAAATAATAAATAATAGAAAATGAAATTTATTTGCCGACAAGAAAACTTAAAAACAGGCTTAAACTTAATAAGCCATTTAACCACCAAAAGTAAAGATAATCTTCCTATTTTGAAAAATATTTTGCTTCAAGCTAAAACAGGATATTTAGAATTAGTCAGCACAGATCTTGAAATTGTTTTAAAAACCAAAGTAAGGGCAAAAATCGAAAAGCAAGGAGCAATAACTTTACCTGGTCAACTTTTTACAAATTATATAAACTCTTTAGAACCAGAAAACATATCCTTTGAATTAAAAGACAATACTTTGTTTATTTCAAACAAAAAACATAAAACAAAAATAAATGGAGTTCCTGCAGATGATTATCCTGTTCTTCCTCAGTTAACAAAAACAACTCAATACCAAATAAAATCAAATGAATTAAAACAGGGATTAGAAAAAATTTTATTTGCTATATCTCCAATAGAAAATAGAATAGAAATTAGTGGAGGGTTAATGGTTTTTAATGAACCTCAAAAGGGATATCTAACACTTGTTGGAACTGACAGTTATAGATTAAGCGAAAAAAAGATAAGTTTATTAAAAACAACCAATAATAAACCAAGAAAAGTTATTGTTCCCTACAAAACATTAGAAGAGGTAAGTAGAATGACAAATTATGATAAACAAATTAATATTTTTGTTTCAGAAAATCAAATTATTTTCTTTAATAATACATTAGAAGTTATTTCTAGAATAATTTCAGCTAATTATCCTTCTTATAAAGAAATTATTCCAGAAAAAGTAAGAACAAAAATAAGCTTGTCAGCAAGCGAATTTTTAGATATATTAAGAAGTGTAAGTTTATTTTCTGAAAAAGATGTGAATGATGTATTCCTTGAAATTAAAAAAGGGAAACTTTTAATAACTTCTTCTTCAAATATAGGGGAAAGTCAAGCAGAAATAAATATTGATTTAGTAGGTGAGAATAACAAAATTAGATTCAATTCAAAATATTTAATAGATTTCTTAAACTCAGTTAAAAAAGACGAAATTGGCATTGAAGTTGTTGATCAAAATTATCCAGCTATTTTTAGGCAAAAAAAAGACACAGATTATTTACACTTGATAATGCCAGTAAAAGCCTAAAAAAAGGTCGTTCTTTGTTATTTTTTTAATTTATTTATATGAATAAACACGAATTAGTAGAGAAAGTTACTTCTTTATCTAAAGCTTGCTCTAAAGCAGAAGTTAATAGAGTTATAGATGCTTTTATTAAGGTTGTTTCTGATACCCTTAAAAAAGGTGGACAAGTTGCTATTGCTGGATTTGGAACTTTTAAAACAAAAAAAAGAGCAGCTAGAACAGGTGTTAATCCTAAGACTGGAGAAAAAATTAATATTCCAGCCAGAGTTGTTCCTAAATTTACACCTGGGAAATCCTTAAAAGATGCAGTTAAATAAAGAACGAATTGATCTTTGTTCTTGGTAAGTTTTAGATCTATATTAATAATCCTGCCTGCCTCATCATTTAGATTATAAGGCAGGCAGGATTAAAAATGCCGGGGTGGAGGAATGGTAGACTCGAGGGACTTAAAATCCCTTGGATTAATAATCCGTGCGGGTTCGAGTCCCGCCCCCGGCATTTAATTTTAGTAAGCGGACGTGGCGAAATTGGTAGACGCGTACGGTTTAGGACCGTATGGGTAAATCCCATGTGGGTTCGAGTCCCACCGTCCGCATTTTATTTTTGTAAAAAATTTATCCACATTTTTTTATTTTATTTTTTTCTTTTTGTTGTATACTTTAATAATAAAAGTCGGAATTTTATAATTTGTATTTTTAAAAAAATAATATGGCAAAAGCTGTTCGAAGAAAAAAGAAAGCAGCTAAAAAACCTGCAAAAAGGAAATCAACTAAAAGGGTGGTTTCTAAAAAAAGAAAATCAGCTAAGAAAAAAGCTACTTCAAAGAGAAAAACATCAGCTAAGAAGAGGCCAGCTAAGAAAAAGACAACCAAAAAAAGAAAAGCAAGCAGGAAAAAGAAGTAATAGGTTGAGTGTTTTTAAAAAAAAGAAATAGGCGTAAATGCCTATTTCTTTTTATTTAAGACTAAGTGTCTATTGAAGATTAGAACATTTTCTTTTGAATTTTTTCTTTTTGTTTAGCTAAGATTTTTATTTCGCCATAAACTCCATCATAACCAGGATTTTTTTCTACCTTGTTTTCTCTAAGAGCAAGAATAAAGGGTGTAATTTCTGGAGAAATTTTCTTTAATTCATTTTCTTTTAAGTCCAGAAGAATATTAAATTCGTTTTCTCCTTTTTTTATTAAGTCAAAATAATATTCTTGGACCTTTTTTGCATTTTTATTAATACCAAAAACTTGAGCAATAATTTCAATAAGAGGTATAGCATATTTAAAACTTGGTTCACTCTTAGAAATAAAAGGTTCTTGTCTGTCAGCAAGATCATAAATTCGATGGAGTACTCCTATTGTTAGGGGTAATCCACATTTTGGACAAAGATTGTTTAATTCTTTGCTTTGTTTTGGGTGCAAGCAAACATTACATTGGCGGTGTCCATCGAAATGATATCGGCCTTCTTCTGGGAAGAATTCTATAGTGTAAACTAACCCCTTTTTTGTTTTTATTGCTTTAATTATTTCTTTATAGGAAAGAGTTTCTAAGTCAAAAACAGTAGCTTCTCTTCCAATATTTTGTCCGCTATGTGCATCAGAATTGCTAATTAAAGTGTATTGATCTATTTTTGACCAAAGTTTATTCATGACAATATCAGAAGAAAGACCTGTTTCTAAAGCAAAAATATTTTTAGATTCTTCTTCAAAGCATTCTTCAACAGAGTCAAAGCCTGATTTTGAACCAAATAAAGCATACCAAGGAGTCCAACAATGAGCAGGAACAATAAGGCAGTTTGGGCAAATGTTTAAGATAAGCTTTAAAAGTTCTTTAGCTGAAATTCCCAAGATTGGGCGGCCATCAGCTTTAAGGTTAAATCCTTTTTGCTCAAGTTTTTTATTTATTTTTTCTGCTGTTTCAATATTTGGACAAAAAATTAAAAGATGGATTCTTCTTACTTTTCCTCCCTGGGAATAAATGCAGGAGATTTCAGTAGTAAAAATAAAATAAGGAAGATTTTTATTTGAAGGGCCTTGTTTAAGATATGTTTTTTTTAATTGATATAATCCTGGTTTTTTTTCTTCAAGTTTTTGTTTTATTTCTTTAAACCAAACTGGATGAGTAAAATCAGCAACACTAATAATATCAACACCCTTAATTTGCGCCCAGTAATTAATATTTTCTAAAGTTAATTTAGGAGATGTTGCCCTAGAAAAACGGGAGTGAATATGGAAATCAGCAATATATCTCATAACATTATTTTATCATAAATAAAAGAAAAAGAACAGGAAAAATCCTGTTCTTTTGTATAAATCTCAAAAGTCTCGGCATGGGCCTACTCTCGCCCAAAAGGACTACCATCGGCGCTGAAGTGCTTAACTTCTGTGTTCGAAATGGGAACAGGTGTTTCCACTTCGCTTGACATGCCGAGACTTTTGAGATTCTTAAAGCTTAGTTTGCTGACGAAGCGGTGGGATAATTCGGCTTATTAGTACTCCTTGGCTAAAGCTGTTACCAGCCTTACACCTAGAGCCTATCAACCTGGTAATCTCCCAGGAGCCTCAAACGAAGCCTAATCTTGGGGACGGCTTCACGCTTAGATGCTTTCAGCGTTTATCCGCGCCAAACGTAGCTACCCGGCAGTGCCCTTGGCAGGACAACCGGTACACCAGAGGTTTGTCCTTCGAGGTCCTCTCGTACTATCGAAGGGCCCCCTCAGGCTTCGAACGTCCACGGCAGATAGGGGACCGAACTGTTTTGCAACGTTCTAAACCCAGCTCGCGTAACGCTTTAATTGGCGAACAGCCAAACCCTTGGGAGCTGCTTCACCCCCAGGATGCGTTGAGCCGACATCGAGGTGCCGAACCAGGCCGTCGATGGGAACTCTCAGGCCTGACTAGCCTGTTATCCCCGGAGTAGCTTTTATCCGTTGAGCTTCGCCGCTCCTATGAGCAAGCGTCGGATCACTAAGTTCTGCTTTCGCAACTGCTCGACTCGTCGGTCTTGCAGTAAAGCCAGCTTATGCCTTTGCACGTCCAGACCGATTTCCATTCGGTCTAAGCTGACCTTATAAACGCCTTTGTTACTCTTTTAAAGGCGACCGCCCCAGTCAAACTACCCACCAGGCACTGTCTCCCGAATTTTCATCGGGATTAGGATTAGAATTAAACCAGGGTGGTGTCTCATTGGCGCCCTGAATAAATCAGGACTCCCACCTACGCTGAACAGATTTAACCCCAATCCAATGCCAAGCTGTAGTAAAGCTTCACGGGGTCTTTCCGTCTAGCCGTGGATAGAGCGCATCTTCACGCTCACTGCAATTTCATCGAGTCCCTCGTTGAGACAGTTGTCAGGTCGTGACGCCATTCGTGCAGGCCGGAACTTACCCGGCAAGGGATTTCGCTACCATAGGACGGTTATAGTTACCGCCGGCGTTCATCAGGGCTTAGATTCGGAGCTTGCACTCCTCCTCTTAACCTACTGACACTGGCCAGGCGTCAGCCCCTATACATCACCTTACGGTTTATAGCAGGGACCTGTGTTTTTAGTAAACAGTCGCCTGACAAACTTTCGCTGCGCCCTGACTAAGTCAGGGAGGCCTTATCGCGAACTTACGACCGCTTTTTTGCCGAGTTCCTAAACGAGGGTTCTCTCGTCCACCTGAGGATACTCTCCTCGCCCACCTGTGTTGGTTTGCGGTACGGTTTCCCTGCCCTTAAGCTTAGAGGCTTTTCTAGGCTCCCTCGACCCTTAAATCTCCTCTTGCGAGGATCTCATTCGAAGAAGGCTTTTGCCTACCGGATTTGCCTAGTAGGCCCACCTTCTTCTTAGACACGAATAGCCAGATCGTGCTTAAGGTAAGAGGAAGCGTCCCCCCATCGCAGGACAGGGAAGGGACGGAATATTAACCGTCTGTCCATTATCCTGACCTTTCGGTCTCGGACTTAGGACCGCCTAACCCAGGGCTGAGAATCATTGCCCGGGAAACCTTGGGCTTACGGTGTTCCGGATTCTCACCGGAATTTTTATTACTCATACCAACATTCTCACTTCTATTAGCTCCACCAAACCTTACGGTTTGACTTCACTGCTAATAGAACGCTCTCCTACCCCTTCTGACAAATAATTTGTCAGAAGGCCTCGTCTTCGGTATTAGATTTAAGCCCCGTTGAATTTTCGGCGCAAGACAACTTGACCAGTGAGCTGTTACGCTTTCTTTAAAGGGTGGCTGCTTCTAAGCCAACCTCCTGGTTGTCCAAGTCGTCTCACCACCTTTCCCACTTAATCTTCCATTTCTCCTGAAAAAGGAGAATGGATCCTCTTTTATAAAGAGGAAAATTTAGGGACCTTAGACGGAGGTCTGGGCTGTTTCCCTTTTGACAATGGAGCTTAGCCCCCACTGTCTGACTCCTTGGCTGTTCTTCTCGGTATTCGGAGTTTGATAGGATAGGGCAGATTTCTCCGCTCCTACCCTTTCAGTGCTCTACCCCCGAGAAGTATCACCAAGGGCTAGCCCTAAAGCTATTTCGGAGAGAACCAGCTATCACCGGGTTCGATAAGCTTTTCACTCCTACCCACAATTCATCCCATGGCTTTGCACAGCCAACGGGTTCGGGCCTCCTCCAAGTTTTCACTTGGATTCACCCTGATCATGGGTAGCTCACCCGGCTTCGGGTCTCTGCCCAGCTTTCTTCTGCTTTAAAAGCAGAAACGCGCTTTTAACACTCGGTTTCCCTCTGCCTTCGTCCTTTTACGGACTTAGACAAAAAGCTGAACAGAACTCGTTGGTTCATTCTTCAATAGGAACGCCGTCATCCTAAAATAGGACTCCGACTCCTTATTGGCATATGGTTTCAGGTACTTTTCACCGCCCTCTCCGGGCTACTTTTCACCTTTCCCTCACGGTACTAGTTCACTATCGATCACTAAAAGTATTTAGCCTTAGACGATAGTCCGCCTAGATTCGTTCTCAACGGACCGGTTGAGAACTACTCGAGAATAATAGCTGTAAAATAATAGACTCTTTTCGCCTACAGGACTTTCACCTTCTTTGGTGGGCTATTCCAAACCCTTCGGCTAAGAGCTATTATTTTACTCTACCCTGTCGGAGGTAGAACGCTATTACCTCACAACCCCTTATTTTCCTACTTGGCCCGACAACCTCCACAAAAAGCGAGGTATTTATCTTTCGATAAATAGCCTCCACTTTTTGCTTGAGGAAAATAAGGTTTAGGCTGTTCCCTTTTCGCTCGCCACTACTCAGGGAATGATTATCTTTTCCTCCGGGTACTGAGATGTTTCACTTCCCCGGGTGCCCGTCCTGATTTAAAATCAGGACAACCTAGGTTAACTAGGTTAGGTTTCCCCATTCGGAAATCCCCGGATCAAAGGTTGCTTGCCACCTCCCCGAGGCTTATCGCAGGCTGCTACGTCCTTCATCGGCTTTTAGTGTCTAGGCATCCACCATATGCCCTAGTTTATCCCACCGCTTAGTCAACAAACTAAGCAGAGATGAATAAGGAAGATGCGCTTTAGTTTTAAAGAACTGAGAAATTAAAAATCGCCGTTGAGGCGATGAACAAGGAATTAGCCTCAAGCTATTTTGTTTTTAAGTTTTATTTCTTCTAAGGATAAGAAACATTCTTAAGTTAATTTTTATTTTCAGACAATATTTTAATATGTTTTTTTTCTTTGTCAAGGATAAAGTGGATTAATTGTGGATATTTATTTTGTTGAATAAAATACTTTTAAAATTATATTTTTTTGTTATATTTAGAGAGGTGGGGTGGCTGAGTGGTTGAAAGCACCTGACTCGAAATCAGGTATGCTCAAATGAGCATCCAGGGTTCGAATCCCTGCCCCACCGCTTTAGGATTAACTTTTTATTTATATGAAAGGTTTAAACAAAAGTTTCATTATTTTGTTAAGTATTAGTTTTTTAGTCGGGCTAATTTTAGGCATAGTTATTTTTGATAGGATTATTAGCCCTAGGTATTTAGTTCCAGTAAATGAGGATTTTTTTCAAAATTTGAACCAGGAGCAGACATCAGAGCAAAAGGAAAATAATCAAGAAAATGATTTAGAAGAAGACAGCCAAACAAAAGATGGTTCAGGTTCAGAACAAGAAGCAATTGAAGAAAAACAAGATTTTTGCGGTTGGTCAACTTATTCCTTTTGTTCAAGTGACAAAGAGTGTGTTGTTGGTGGTTGTAGCGGCCAGGTTTGCCAAGCTAAAGGAGAACAGATTATTACTGATTGCCAGTGGAAAGAATGTTATAAAAATGAGAATTATCAATGTAAATGCGTAGAGAATAAATGTCAGTGGGTGGAGATTTAAAACAAGGTTTTG
>JAGGUQ010000005.1 GCA_021158435.1 bacterium | reverse complement strand
GGCACAATCTTAAACCAGTTTCTTTTGCCGACCTTAAGATAGTTTGGCAAAGAAATTATTTCTTCAGAACTTTTTATAATTTTGTTATCTGCTTTTACTGCACCCTGTTTGATAAGGCGCCTGATTTCACTATTGCTTTTCTCTTTTTGGGAGAAGCATTTTCTCAGAATTTTAAAAGCGCTGGCTGATTTAGAACCTAAAGAAACCACAGGTGCATCTTTAGGTATTTGTTTTTCGCTGAAAGTTTTTTTGAACCATTTTAATTCTTGGTCGGCAATTTTTTCTCCGTGATATCGCTTTACTATTTCTTTAGCTAACAAAAGTTTAAATTTCATAGGATCAGAGGATAATTTTTTTTCTATCTGGGATATTTCTGTAAGAGGGATTTCTGTGTAGATTTTGAAGTATTCAATAATTAAGCTGTCAGGGATACTCATTACTCGGCCAAATTTTTCTCTTGGTGAATGGTTAAGGCCAATATAATTGCCTAGGCTTTTGCTTTGTTTTTCTTTACCATCAATACCAGGAGTAATCTTAGTTGTAATAATTACTTGAGGTGTTTGGCCAAATTTTTCTTGAAAAAAACGCCCCATCATTTCATTATAAAGTTGATCAGACCCAATAATAGTGAGGTCAGCTTTAAGCATTACTGAATCATAACCTTGTAAAATAGGATAAATTAATTCATGCTCGTAAATTTCTTTACCTTGTTGCAATCTTTTCCTGAACATTTCGCGAGTCATTAGGCGATTATGGGTAACCATTGACATTAATGATAGCAATTTTTTTGCTGACATTTTGTCATACCATTCGGAGTTTCTTCTAATTTCTATTAAGTTTGGGTCATTTTTTAAGACTAATTTTGCTTGTTTTATAAAAGATTCTGCATTCTTTTTTATTTCTTTTAAAGGAATTATTGGGCGAGTTTTATTTTTCCCTGTAGGGTCGCCAATTTGGGTTGTAAAATCACCAATAAGAAAAATAACCTTATGCCCAAGGTCTTGAAGTTTTCTGTACATCCATAAGTTTACAGCATGTCCAATGTGTAAATCTGGAGCAGTAACATCAACCCCAAATTTCATTCTTAATTGTCGTCCTTTGGAAAGTAATTTTTTTAATTCTTCCAAAGAAAAAATTTCTTCAGTAGTTCTGGAAAAAGAATCAAGCACTTCTTTTATTGCTTTAGGACTTGAAATAACTTTTTTCATCTTGTTTAGTTTTAATGCTTACTCTTTAGTCATATGATAATATAATCAGTTTAAATAGTCAACAAAGTAAATTTTATGAATCCTCCCTTTGATTTGTTGATTGAATTTGCTAAGCTAAAAATGGTTAATAAAATTCAATTTTAATAATATGGCAAAAAAAATAGCCAAAATTTACATTGGCACTTCTGGCTGGGCTTATGATCACTGGCAAGGAATATTTTATCCTAAGGATTTGCCACCAAAGAATAGGTTAAAATATTTTTCTCAACATTTTAAAACTGTAGAGATAAATTATTCTTTTTATCACTCACCAAAGACAAGCACTTATCAAGAATGGTTTAGACAAACTCCCCCTGATTTTCTTTTTTCTTTAAAAGCATCTAGGTTTATTACTCATATAAAAAGATTGAAGGAGGTTAAAACACCTTGGAGAAATTTTTTAAAAGGGGCCATTCTTTTAAAACAAAAGCTTGGTCCAATTTTATTACAGTTCCCTCCTTCTTTTAAGGCAAGTCAAGAAAATATTGAAAGGTTAGAGAAGTTTTTAAAATATGCTCCTTTGAACAAAAAAGGCGAGAAAATATGTCTTGCTTTGGAGTTTAGACATTTAACTTGGTTTCAAAAAAGTATTTATCAGCTTTTAAAAAGATATAATGTTGCCTGGGTTATTGCTGATTCAAGTAGATATCCTAGAGATGATCAAATCACTGCTGACTTTGCTTATATCAGAATGCATGGACCTGATGCTTTGTTCTCTTCAAAATATACAAAAAAAGATTTAATTTCCTTGGCAAAAAAAATAAAAAGATGGCAAAAAGAATGTTCTTTTATTTATTGCTACTTTAATAATGATTTTCATGGCTACGCATTAGCAAATGCCAAAGAACTTCTTGAAATTTTAAAAAATTAATCTTGACTTTCTAGAATAATTCTGTATTTTTGAAGAAATTATTGATATTTTCTTTTTTATTAGGGATTTTAGGAAGCAAGTCAGTAAATTTAAGTTTTGGAGGCTATGACAAAAAAGAAAGTTTCCACAGGAACCCATGTTTTGGGAACAATTCAGACAAAACAAATAAAAAAATTGCAGTCATTATCTCAAGTAAAAAAACATATTTCTAAAGCTATTAAACAAAATGGATTTCATGAACTGGGATCTTTTTACTATCAGTTTCCAGGAGGCAAAGGTTTTACAGGAGTTATTTGTTTGTCTGAATCACATGTAGCAATTCATACTTGGCCAGAGTTAGGGCTTCTAACTTTGGATGTATATATTTGCAATTACTCAAAGGATAATAGCAAGGGTTGTAAAAAAGTTTTTGAAGAAATAGCTAAATTTTTTGAACCAGAAAAAATAAAAGTAAAAATCATTAAAAGATAGAAAGGAGGGAGAAATGAATGTTTATCTCTTTTTTGATAGAATGAAGAACAGCGTTTATTTGTTTGCCGCAGAAAATGATTATGAAGCAGTAAAGGCTACAAGAAAAGGAGAAATGGGTTTTGAAGGAGAAATGGTTTTTTACGAAGAAGATTTATTAAAAGTGACGAAGGTTTTTGATTCTAAAGGACGCGACTTTGAAATAAAGGTTGTTCCGTCTCGTTAAAAAATAAGACCCCTATTTAATAGTAGGGGTCTTTTTGCTTTTAAGATGGTGGGCAGTATAGGATTCGAACCTATGACCTTCACGACGTCAACGTGACGCTCTACCAACTGAGCTAACTGCCCTTTATTTTTATTCTTATCAGTGTATATTAAATATAATAAAAAATAAAATTTATGCAAGAGGCAAAGTTAAGAAAAGTGGATTCTTTAGTTTTTCGTTTTCTTAAACAAGAAGAGCAGAGACAAAAAAGGGGATTAGTGATGATTCCTTCAGAGAATTTTACTTCACTAGCTGTTTTAGAAGCACTTGGTTCTTGTTTAACTAATAAATATTCTGAAGGATATCCTAATTTTCGCTATTATAGCGGGAATAAATATATTGACAAGATTGAAATCTTAGCCATAAAAAGAGCCAAAGAGCTTTTTAAAGCTGACTTTGCTAATGTTCAGCCTCATTCTGGGACGCAAGCTAATATGGCTTGTTATTTTGCTTTATTAAAGAAGGGGGATAGAGTTTTATCTATGGATTTGAACGCTGGAGGCCATCTTTCACATGGAGCTAAAGTTTCTTTTTCTGGTAAGTTTTTTCATTTTATTCATTATGGAGTGAAAAAAGAAACAGAATTAATTGATTACGAGCAAGTAGAAATTTTAGCAAGAAAATATAGACCAAAACTAATTGTTAGTGGAGCTTCTTCTTACCCAAGAAAAATTAATTTTCGTTTAATTAATAATATTGCCCATAAATATGGAGCTTATCATCTTGCAGATATTGCTCATATCGCAGGATTGGTTGCTGCTGGATTGCATCCAAACCCCTTTCCTTGGGTAGATTTAGTAACTTTAACTACCCAAAAAACATTAAGAGGCCCGCGAGGGGGTGTTGTTTTGGGCAAGAAAAAATTTGAGAAAATAATTAATAGGATGGTTTTCCCAGGAATTCAAGGTGGACCTTTTGAAAATGTAATTGCTGCAAAAGCAGTTTGTTTTAAACAAGCAAGGACCTTAAGCTTTAAAAAATACCAAGAGCAAGTTATAAAAAATGCTCGTCAGTTAGCTAAAGTTCTGTTAAAGGAAAATATAAGGTTAATAACAGGAGGCACAGATAATCATCTTTTACTCATTGATTTAAGGCCACTAAAAATTTCAGGCCTGGAAGCAGAAAGGATTTTAGAAGAAACAGGGATTTATACTAATAGAAATGTAATTCCTTTTGATGATGCTTCTCCGAATAACCCTTCTGGATTACGTTTAGGAACACCAGCTTTAACAACTAGGGGAATGAAGGAAAGGGAAATGAAGCTTATTGGTCAGTTGATTGTTCGGATTCTTAAAAATCCTAAGAACAAAAAGGTGAAAGAAGATGTGAAAAAGCAGGTTATTGCTTTAGCTAAGAAGTTTCCTTATTTTAAAAAGTAGGAGCAATTCCTTGTTATATTTTTAAAAAATATTAAAATATAATGTTAATTCTTAAGTTCTTAGGAACAAAAGGATATATTGAAGAATCTAATTATTCTCATAAACATTATTCTTCTCTTTTAATAAAAATTCCTCACTACAAAGTTTTATTTGATTGCGGGGAAAGTATTTTTTTAAAATATAAACCGAATAAAATTTTTATTACTCATCTACATCCAGATCATAGTAGGGGTATAGAAAATCCTGAAAAATATCTTTTAAAGAAATCCCTTATAATAAAGGGGTTGAAAATAGTTCCCTTTCCTGTTTTGCATTCTATTAGATGTCCAGCCAATGGTTTTCGTTTTGAGTATAAAGGATTTAAAGCAGGATATTTCCCAGATGTTTTGTGGATAAAAGATAGGGACAAAGCATTAGAACATCTTGATTTATATATTGGTGATGGGTCAAGCTTGAAAAGAGATTTGGTTAGGAAGAATAAAAAAACTGGTCAGATTTTTGGCCATGCAAGTATGAAAACTCAGCTTCAATGGGTTAAGAAGCATAATATTCCTTGGGTTATTTTTACTCATTTTGGCAAGCAGCCATGCCAAATGGGAAATAGGAAGCTTTTAAAAGAATTAAAGAAAATAGGAGGTGGTTTAGTAAAAATTGAAGTAGCCAAAGACAAAGAAGAATTTAAAATTTTTTAAACTATGTTTTCTAAATTGAGAAAAGAATATCAAATTTATGAGAAAATTAGAATTTTTGTTATTAATCAGGCTAATTTAGCCCTTCATAAAGCAAAGCAGGCCATTTTTTGTTTTCAAAGAGAAGAGATTTCTTCAGGGGAAAAGATATTAAATGAGGCAGAAAAGATCTTAAGTTCTCTTCAAAAAAAGCTAAATCAGGCATTGGATCTTCGTTTTAATGGTGCTTATAAAGCAGCAGTAGAGGAATATGTAGAAGCTAAATTGTTCTGGCAGGTTTTAAAATTTAATAAAATCAAGTTGATAAACAAGAAGTGGCTAAGATTTGATGATTATTTAGCTGGACTTTGTGATTTAACAGGCGAGTTAGTTAGAAGGATGATTGTTTTGTCTACAAATGGGAGGTTTGATGAAGTAGAAAAAGTAAAAAATATAGTAGCTGATATTGTTGGAGAATTAACAAAAATTAATTTAACAGGATATTTGCGTCATAAATATGATGAGGCAAAAAGGAATTTAGAAAAGGCAGAGCAAATAATTTATGAAATAAAAACAAAAAGATAAATCTAAATTT
This sequence comes from bacterium, assembly GCA_021158435.1. Lineage (GTDB taxonomy): Bacteria > Patescibacteriota > Patescibacteriia > UBA2591 > MWDC01 > MWDC01. Next base: position 93,994 of record JAGGUQ010000005.1, on the reverse strand, counting down.
ATGTTGATAAATTTTTTGTTAGGTTTTAGTGGAGGGATTATTCGAGGGCTGACTGGTTTTGTTAAACATCAGCTTTCTTACAAAAATGTAAAATTTGACCTTTTGTATTTTTTGGCTTTATCTCTTATTTGTGGTGTTATTGGAGGTGTAGTTTCTTTGCTTTTTCAGGTAAAAGGTGTTATATTTCCTTTTGTAATTGGTTATGCAGGAGGGGATTTTTTGGAAAACATTTATAAAATTATTACAAATCGTTTAAAAAATGAGGCCAGAAAATAATAAAAATAATGGAAAAGATATAAACAGACAGATAATTAAAGCCCTAAAAAGGGCAATGAAGGAAATTGAAAAAATGGGAATAAATGGCGAAATTCTCTTGGTTGGCCCAGACAGCCCAGAAGTAAGGCTTTTGAATAATTATTTTTCTTTAAAGAGGAAAGTTTTGAAAAAGGCACTAGGATTAGATCAAGCAAAAAGAAAGAAGTTGGCAAAGGATTTGTATCAATCTAAGTCCAATTCAAAGAAAAAAGAGTCCTTAATTTTGTTGGCTTGTGATGGGACGCAGTATTCAAAAAAGATCATAAAAGATTATCTTCAGAAGGAAAAAGATAGGGAAATGAGAGAGTGGGCTAAAGTTACCCTTCAAGAATTAGATATGCTTACCCAGAAAACCAAAAGCAAAAAAGATTCAGTTAAGAAAAAAATAGGCTTTCCTAAAGATTTATTGGAATCACCGGAAAAAATTTTCAAGAAAATGCCCTTTTTTCTTTGTGATAGGAGGTGTCAAGAATGTCCAAAGTATTCGCAATGTTCCTTTTTTAAAGAATTCTTGCTTTTAAGAGTTAATCATATAATTGAAGGTAAGAACTATGTTTCTTGGAAGCAGTTTTTCAAAGATGTGCAGTTGAGTTTTAAAAGAGTTCAGGAAAAAATGGAAGCATATTTTATTAAAAAGGGTATTGATTTAAATGAGATATTTTCTCTAAAAAATGGAGATTATCCTCAGGCAAGTGAGTTTCCTTTGTGGGAGAAGGGGCATCAAATTGTTTTAGAAACAGCTATTTTTTTAGACTTTTTTTCTCGTCGGGAATCCTTAGCTAGAAAGAATTTAGGTGTTCTTAGCGAAATAGGTTGGGATATTAACATTCTTGAGACAAAACTTTATCGGGCATTGCTTAGTAAATATTTATCAGGAATTAAAGAAAAAGAGGTTTTTAATAAGCTTTTGCAAAGAGATGCAAATTTTTCAGCAAAGTTGTCTTTTTATGCTTTAATAGGAATAGAAAACTCTTTAAGAGTAATTGCCCGTGAATATGAAGGCTATGGTAAATTAGTTGATTCTTTGGTTTTGAAAATAAGGGCAATGTTAGAATCAATTGAAACAGAGTTTCCTGGATTACATCAGGAGAAAGTAATTTTTCATGGTAAAGAATATTAAGTTTTTTTAACAATATATATAATGAATCAATATGATGTTTTAATTGTTGGCACTGGGCCAGCTGGACTTAGTGCTGCGCTTTATGCAACAAGGTATAAGCTAAACCATTTAGCAATTGGAGAAATAAAAGGAGGGCAGGTTGGTTTTGCTTTTAAAATTTGCAACATTCCAACGGAAAAAGAAATTTTAGGAGTTGAGTTGGCTCAAAAGATGTTTGATAATGTTAAAAATGCAGGGGCAAATATTCTTTTAGGAAAGGTTGAGTTTATTAAAAAAACAGAAAAAGGCTTTTTAGTTCAAACCAACCAGGAAGAGTTTCAGGCAAAAACAATAATTTTGGCTACAGGTACTAAAAGAAAAAAATTAGGACTTGAAAAAGAAAAGGAATTGCAAGGTAAGGGTGTTCATTACTGCGCAACTTGTGATGGTTTTTTTTACCAAGATAAAGTAGTTGGTGTAGTTGGGGGTGGCAATGCTGCTTTAACAGCAGCCTTATATTTATCTAATCTTGCCAAGAAAGTTTACTTAATTTGTTTGGAAAAAAATAAGCAGGAATTGCCTGCTGAAATTGTTTGGATTGATAAAGTTTTGGAAAATAAAAAAATAGAAATTTTTTGGGATGCTCAGGTTAAGGAATTAATAGGAGATGAAAACTTAAAAGCAATTGTTATAGAATCTGGAAACAAAGATAAAGAACTTGAGTTAAATGGATTGTTTATTGAAATAGGAGGGGTGGCTAATTTGCCAAAAATGGATTTTTCTTTAGATAAAGACTCAGAAGGATTAATTAAAGTAGATAAAGCCCAGCAAACAAATGTAAAAGGAGCTTTTGCTGCTGGGGATGTAAGTTCTGGGTCTAATGGTTTTAAGCAAATAATAACAGCAATGGCTGAAGGAGCCATTGCTGTTAACTCTGCTTTGGAATATCTTAAAAAATTTAATTAGTTTATTTCGTAAGTAATAGTTACATTAACCTCAATTTTATTTTCACCAGGTTGTATTTGGACATTTTCTTCTTCAATGCTACCAAGAGCTTTGTCAGTAAATTCAAGTCGTGGGTAAATAATTGGTGTTCTGCTTGTTTCCCTAAAATCAATAATTCGGCCAAGGCTTACCCCTAAATCAGAAGCTATTTGTTTTGCTTTTTCTTTTGCCTTTTCAATTGCTTGTTTTCTTGCTTGTCTTTTTAGTTCATCTTGATTATCAATAGTAAATTGAAGATCTCCAACTTGATTTGCTCCTTGTTCAACTGCACTTTCAATAATTTCGCCTATTTTGTCAAAATTTCTAATTTTTACTGATAAAGTTTGGGTAACTCTATAACCAATAAGGTTTTGGCGATAGGGTTCTCTTGTATATTCATAACGAGGAGTAATAGTAAACTGAGTAGTTTTTATATCTTTTTCTTCTACACCAAGTTCTTTAACAATTTCTATTACTTTATTCATTTTTAATGTGTTATCTTCCATTGTTTTTTCCGGAGTTTTTCCTTCAGTTATTACAGAAAAGTCTATTAAAGCAAGATCAGGTTTGGCATAAATTTCTGCTTTGTCCGAAACGCTAATGTGATATGTAGGTTCAATTCCTTGACCAATGTACCTTCCTTGTTTTATAGCATTTTGAGTGTTTACAGCAATAAAAATTGTTAGAGCAATAAGTAAAGCAGAAATAAGAACCCCTAAAATAATTTTTAGTTCAACTTTTAATTCTTTCATAAAAGTGTTATTAAATAAAATATATATTAACCTTTAATTTACTTAGTTTATTTTAACTTAATAATTATGTCAACTGCAGAATCTAAAAATAAAAATTCTAATTTAACTAATCAGAGCAAGAAGGATAAAAAAGCAAAGTTTTCCTGGAATTTTTCTTATGCAGAAGAAAGAAAAAGAACAAAAAGTTACTACCTTCTTCTGATAACGATTTGGCTAATTCTTTTGATTTGGGCAGTTCTTACAGGCAACTTTCTTTTTGCTTTACTTTTAATTTTATTTTTTGTAATTATTTTGAATGAGTGGAAAGATAAATCAGAGATTTCTTTTTGTATATTTGAGGATGGAATAAGTTTGAATGAAAAGTTTTATCCCTGGGAAGAGATAAAAAATTTTAGAATAATTTATGAGCCAGAAGGAGTAAAAAGAATATATTTTGATTTAAGAGTCCCATTATCAGCTAATATTTCTGTTTTGTTGAAAGATCAAAACCCAATGAAAATTCGTTCATTTCTAAAGAAATATATTCCAGAGGATGTTTCCAGGCCTTATGAGGGTTGGATTGAGAAAATAAATCGTTGGCTTGGGTTATAGGCCCCTATAGTTTAATGGATAAAACATGGGTTTGCGGAACCCAAGAGTGCAGGTTCGATTCCTGCTAGGGGCATTTTTGTTTTCTTGACAAATGGTGCCAACCCTATTTTTATAATCCTCGCTCTACTGAAAAGTAGTCTCACCTAATCCCGAAGGCTTATCCCGGAGTCTACCTCCGGAGACTGCCTCCGGATGTAGCCTCTGGATTTGTATAATGGAATGAAAATTTTATATGGGATAGACTTGGAAGTAAAATGTTTAGAGTAAATTCAGAGCAAATTGGAGAAAATAGGGAATAATTCTAAAACTCCAAAAACATATTTAAGAGAGTAAAATTTGACATCCATTTCTATTTTAATAATATAAAGATAAAGTTCAAAAGTTTAAAGGTCAAATCTTAACTTAAAAAGAGAAAAAATAATAATATGAATTTTAAGATAGAAGAAAAACAATTGAAATTGTTGATTAAAGAGAGCGTGAAAGAAGCGATTAGTTCTGAATTTATGAAATTGAGAGCTTTTTTAGTACCTTATGTTTCAGACAAGGAGCAAAAAGATATTGAAAAATTTTATAAAAAACCTTTCCGAAAAGTGGAAAAGAATTACAAAATTAAGATATGATTTGGAAAATAGAATTAACTAGTAATGCTTATAAGTTCTTGGAGAGAAATAAAATTCCGGAAGAGAAATTTTTGGACTTATTAGAGAAGCGATTAGAAAATTTCAAGGAGAAAAGATTAATATTGATGTAAAGAAACTTAAAGGTAAATGGTTCGGTTTTTATAGAATTAGAAAGGGGAAGTTAAGAGTAATTTGTGAGTTTGATTTTCATAATTTTTCAGTTTTAATTGAAGGAATTGATTGGCGAGGAGACGCCTATAAATAAAAAAAGCAGTCATCCCAGAGGATATCCCGGAGGCAGCCTCCGGGATTTCTTCCCCGGGATTTCCTCCGAGGCTTCCGAATAGAATTAAAAAACACTATTATGGACATAGAACAACTAAGCAAATTTTTAGTAAAAGCGAAAATTAACACTTATGCTTCAAGTGGAGAGGGTGAGGGGAAAATGCTTCCCGATGGAAGTAAAGAATTTAAATTTGAAGAAAGAGAGTTTAAATACCGAGATAGATATTTTGGATTTAACCCCTTCATTGGTGAAGAAATTGTTTGGCAAAATGGAAAAGTAGTTTGGGGTATGAATTACTATGGAGAAATTGTTTCAGAGATTATTTCGGCAAAAAGTATTTATCAGTTCCTTCGAGAAGCGTTGAAAAAAATTCCAGACGATAAACCGTTTAGAGGACCCGATAATTTTAAAAAAGGCGATTTCGAATATATTAACAAAGTTGAGGGAATAGTTGAAAAATTCAAAGGGGAAGAAACAGTTTCTTACAAAGAGCAGCTGGTTTATAGATTAAGCTATCATGGCGGATTTGCAACGACAAAAAACACATAATTTCAAGTCATTTTCATTTTCTTGACAAAAAAAAGAGAAAGTGTTATCTCTAAAAATAGAAAATAAAAAAAGGAGGATCAAGAATGAAGGTTCTAAAAAATGCCGGCTCCTTTAAAATTTTAACCCCTCAAGAAGAGTTAAAAAAACAATTTTTAAGGATTGAAAGAGCAGGAAGAACGTGTTATCAATCATATTTTGGAAGGAAAATAACTGAAAAAACAGCTGCTGAGTTTGTTTCTATGTTGATAAAAAGGGGGCATGAAAGTGTTTTAGAGCATTCCTTGTTAACAGTTTTGTTTATTAACATTTCTCGCGGTTTTACGCATGAAATGGTGAGACATAGGCTATGTGCTTTTTCTCAGGAATCAACAAGATACGTGGATTATGCTAAAAAGGGTGAGGATGTTGATTTAGAAAGATTTGAAATAAAATGTATAGTTCCCCCTCATCAAGATGAAAATAAAAAAGTTCAACTGCCAGATGGTAGAGAAATGTCAATTAAGGAGATGTTTGGGGAATATGAAAAATTTTACAGAGCATTAAGGAAGGCAGGCTGGCCACCAGAAGACGCTCGACAAGTTTTGCCAATTGGATTGAAATCTGAGATTGTAGTATCAGCTAATTTTCGAGAATGGCGGCATATTTTTGAATTAAGAACTAGCCGATATGCTCACTGGGAAATTCGGTCAGTAATGTCTAAACTTCTTCTAAAGTTGAAGTCTATTGTCCCAGCTATTTTCCAGGATTTTGTACAAGCAGGAGTGGATAAAAATGGGATTCTATTTTTTGAAAAGAAGTTTTAAAAAAATAAGAGCAGTAACAGAAGTTACTGCTCTTTTTAATTTGTTTTAAATATAAATTTATTTGCCAACAACAATGATTGTTTTTTCTCCTTGTTTTATTAACTGAACTGCTTCTTGTTCTGAATAATGTTTTTGAAATTCCCCTGGCCAGCTATGAATTGCATTATAGAGGTTATCTTGACTATAGGTGAATTTTTCTCCTCTTTTTGTTCCTGGATCATTGGTAATAAATTTGTCTTTATTATAGCCCCTGATAATTAAAGCATGATAAATAGGACCCTGCCCTCTAAAATAAGGATTTTTTAATTCTCTCCCATAGGTTGGTGCAATAATGATTTCTCCTTTAGCTAAGTGTCTTTTAATATCCTCTATAGAGGGATTTTTTTCTAAATAGATATTTTTAATTTTGAAATAAGTCTCAGCTAATTGAACAATTTTTTCAGCGCTGAGATTAAAATGCCCATTCCAGTTTGTTTTTTGCCAAGCAATAGAGTCTAAAATTTCTACTTCAGCAGTTTCTTTATCTAAAGGAGTGTTATCTTGAAAATGTTTTACCATTATTAGTGCGGCCTCTTCGCAAGCTTCATTGTGGTCATCATCCCAAACAGCAAAAGGGGCTTGAGGAGTAAAGGGGACAGGGATGTCAACTTTTGAAGGGAGACTTTCTGGGAGTGGTTTTTCTGAGGATTTATTTTCTGTGTTTTTAGATTGATTATTTAATAATTCGTTTTGCTTATTTGCTTCATTAGGTAAAGGTAATTGGTTTTGGGGAATGGTTTGCTCTGGACTAGTATTTTTTATTTTGGAGAATAAAAATAAACTCAAAATAAGGGCACAGGTAATAATGATTATTTGAGATATTCTTTTATTTTGTTCCATAAGAGAGGGAATTTTTTAATATCTTGATGTTTTTTTAGAAAAAGATTTGCTATTTTTCTTGTTTGTTCAATTAATTCTGTTTCTTTAAAATCAATTAATTTAAATTTAACACTTTTTCCTGACTGAGCATAGCCAAAAAGTTCACCTGGACCACGAAGAAGCAGGTCTTTTTCAGCAATTTCTATGCCTGTTTTTGCTTTAAGGAAAGCTTGAATTCTTTGTTCAGCATTTCCAACATTCTTATAAAAAAGAAAGCAATAAGCTTGCTTTTTATTCCGACCAATTCTTCCTCTTAATTGGTAAAGTTGAGCTAATCCAAACCTTTCAGCATTTTCAACCAACATTGTTGTAGCTTTAGGGATGTCTATGCCTACTTCTATTAAACTGCTTGTAACTAGGATATTTATTTTACCCCTTTTAAAATCTTTAATGGTTTTAATTTTTTCTTCACTTTTCACTTTCCCATGAAGAATTGCTACTTTATATTCAGAGAACCTCTTTTTTATATTTTCATATTCTTCTTTAACTGAGCGAATTTCCAATTTGCTAGAGGGATTAATTAAAGGGCAAACAATAAAAACAAGCTCTTTGTTTTTTAGTCTTTGAGCAATAAGTTCAAAGGCTTTTTCTTTTTCGTCTTCTTTAAAAGCTTTAGTAATAACTGCTTTACGTCCAGCTGGTAATTCTGAGATATAAGAAATATCAATGTCGCCATAAAGAGTTAAAGCTAGTGTTCTAGGAATTGGAGTTGCGCTTAAGGACAAAAAGTGGGGAAGGAAATCCTTTTTTTCTTTGGTAACTAATTTTGCTCTTTGTTCAACGCCAAAGCGATGTTGTTCGTCAATTATAATCAATCCAAGATTTTTGAATGTTAAAGGATTTTTTTGGCTGATTAAGCTGTGAGTTCCAACAATTAAATCTGCCTTACCTTGTTTGATATAATTAACTAATGTTCTTTTTGTTTTTATTTTTTTGTTGTTAAAAAGATAATTATTTTTACTTAATAGGCAGATATTTTTTTTAGTTACTTTTTTCAGATATTGCTTTGCTCTATCAAAAAATTGTTGGGCTAAAATTTCTGTTGGAGCCATATAAACAACTTGATATCCATTGGCTAAACAGTTTAAAGCAGCAATAAGAGCAACAACAGTTTTCCCACTGCCAACATCTCCAATAATAAGGCGGTTCATTGGTTTGCCCTTTTCCATTTCTTTTAGGATTTTCCAGGATTCTCTTTTTTGGGAAGAGGTAAGATTAAATTTAAGGCTTTGGACAAAATTTTTAGTTATTTGCTCTTGAAATTTTATAATTGGAGCTGATTTTTCTTTTATTTTCTTTTTAATTATTTTGTTGCTTAGAGCAAGTAAAAACAATTCGTCAAATTTGAGCCTTTGTTTTGCCTGTTCAAGCTCTTTTACGTTTTTTGGGAAATGAATTTGGGAAAGTGCTTTTTTTAAATCAATTAAGCCATATTGTTTTTTTATTTCTTCAGGGAGCCAGTCTTTTAAAGATGGTATTTTTGAGAGAGTAAGCCAGATTAAACTTCTAATTTGTTTTTGACTTATACCTTCAGTTAAGGGGTAAATAGGGACAAGCCCTTGAGTATGAATTGGTGGAGTTTTTTTTACTATTTCCCAAACAGGGTTAATCAAGGCTATTCCATAAGAAGGATCAGAGTTTATTTGCCCGGACAAATAAACTTGTTTGTTTTCTAAAGCCCTTTTAAGAAAAGGCTGGTTAAACCAGATTACTTTTAGAGAATCTTTTCCATCAGAAACTATTGCTTCAGTTAAAAAAATCCTTTTTTTATAAGATCTTCTTTGATGAATTAATTTAACATGAGATTTAATACACCCTTTGCCTATTTTTTTTAATTGGCTAATACTTAAAATATTCCCTCTGTTTTCAAAAGCGCGAGGGAAATAATAAATTAGGTCTTCAATTGTTTGTATTCCTAATTTTTTTAAAATTTTCTGTTTGGCAGCGCCAATTCCTTTTACTTCTGAAAGTTTTGTTTTTAAATTAAAAGGCATTTTGATAATTAATAAATGATAATAGAAGTTTCATCAGAATTAATAATTTCTCCGCTTTCAGTTTGTCCTTGGAGTAGAAGTATATATTCTCCAGGTTCAGCTTTTTGCCAAGTTAAAGATTCTTCTGACTGATTGTTAAAAGGAGGGAACAAAGTAGAAACAAGTGTTTTTTTATTACTTTCTTTGTTTTCAATGTAAAATCTGAGAATTTTAAACTTTGCAATTGGCAAAGAAAAGGTGATTTTTAAAGGAAATGATTGGCTGTTTATTCTAGCTTGATCAGCAATATTTTCAAAAATTATTTTCATTGGCAGGGTTTTATTTAAATTAAAAGTTTTTTCAGCTTGTCCTTGATTTTTTACATCATCAAAGGCAACTACTTTGACCAAGTGTTTACCTTTTTTTGCTCCACCTAAGTAGACATTGCCTTTGTAAATGTTTTTATTAGCTTCGGCTTGGATAAACTTAGCCTGTATGTCATCTAAATAAATTAAAATGTGAGAAAGGGGCCTGTTAGCTTCTGCTTTTATTTCAAAAGAAAGATTTTCTCCTTGAGAATAGTTTAAAGAAAGTATTTCTACTTTAGGGATATTAGCTAAGGTATGAACATCATCATACTCTGTTGGAGCTATAGCAAATTCTTCTTCTGATTGTTCTTTAAGCCATTTTTGTATTGCTTGTTCCCATTGGTTAAATTGAGGATCTATTGAAGGATTTTCTGGAGCAGGGCCTTGAGGATTATCTCTGTCTACCCAGTAAAGAATGGAGTGGTATCCCTTAAATGTTTTTTCTTCAATTAAATCTTTAGGAGTAAATTCAGTAGCTAGCTTGCCAGAAATACGGTCTATTTTTAAAGTAATTTCATCAGGAATTTCTCCTTTTAAAATAGGTTTTTCTACCTGGATGGTTGAAGGGGGATTAAATTTAGATGGAGGGTATTTTTTTGTTATTTCTGCCATAAAATCATGCCAGATAGGTAAGGCTAATCTTGCTCCATCTGCTCCTTTTTTCATTGGAGAGTTATCTGTATTACCTACCCAGACACCAGTTACAATCTCAGGGGTATAGCCAACAGCCCAAGCATCTTTTGAGTCATTTGTAGTTCCTGTTTTTACAGCTACTGGACGGTCAGACAAGAGAAAATTTGGATTTGCTCCAAAAACAGCTTCTCGGCTTTGTTTATCTGAAAGGATGTCAGAAATAATCCTTGCTGTGTTTTGTTCAATAACTCTGAATTTTTCTAAATTGTTATCTTGTTTTTTTTCTAAAATCCTTCCCTTGCTGTCTTGAACTTCAAGAATAGCAGTAAGAGGAATTGATATCCCCTCCCTAGCAAAAACACTGTAAGCAGCTGTATGTTCAAGAAGGGTTACCTCAGCTGCTCCCAAGCCAATAGAAAGTCCGTAAGCAGAGGGGTTTTTAAGGGTAGTGTAACCAAATCTTTGGGCTAAATTTATAATTTCATTAATTCCAGTTAAATAAGCAACTTTAACGCTTGGAATGTTTAAAGATCCAGCAAGGGCTTGTCTTAAAGTAACAGGTCCTCTTTGTTTTAAGTCATAATTATGAGGAATATAGTGTTTTGAATTTCCACTTGGTCCAAAATCTGTTTCTACGTCAAAAACTATTGTTTCAGGAGTGTAGCCTTTTTCAAATGCTGCTGAGTAAACAATAGGCTTAAAGGAGGATCCTGGTTGATTAAGGCTTAAAGCAACATTGACTTGCCCATCAATTTCTTTGTTCCAAAAATCAGCTGAGCCAACCATAGCTAAAATTTCTCCCTTTTTTACATCAATACTGCAAAGAGAGGCATTGTTGCCTCCCCATTGATTTATTTTTTTAATATTATTGTCAATTATTTCTTCAGCTTTTTTTTGAGCTTGGACATCTAAAGTGGTAATAACTTTTAGCCCTCCTTGTTCAACTAATTTTTCTCCATATTTTTCAACTAAAAGTTGTTTAACATAAAAAACAAAGTGAGGGGCAATAATATTATCTTTAAACTCTCTGATTTTTTCTAAAGTATTTGTTGCTTTTGCTTGATTAGCTTGTTCTTGAGTTATATATCCTAATTCAGCCATTGAATTAAGAATATAGTTTCGACGATTGATAAGCTCTTGTTTGTGGCTCCCCCAAGGCGAATAGTAACTTGGAGCTTTAGGTAAAGCAGCTAAAAGAGCAGCTTCATCTAAAGTTAGGTCTTTTACTGATTTTTGGAAATAGATTTGAGAAGCGGCTTCAACACCATAAGCTGTTCCTCCATAAGGAATTTCATTAAAATACATTTGGAGAATTTCTTCTTTTGAAAACTTTTTTTCAATTTGATAGGCCAGGAATAATTCTTTTATTTTACGGAGGATTGTTTTTTCTGGACTTAAAAACGCATTTTTAATGAACTGCTGGGTAATAGTTGAACCACCCTGAACCTTTCCTCCTTTAAAAATGTCAATAATAATTGCTCTAATCATTGATTGAAAATCAAATCCTGGGTGTTTAAGAAAATCTCTGTCTTCAGCTACTAAAGTTGCTTGAATAAGATAAGGAGGAATATCTTCAAGTTTTATTAAAGTTCTTCTTTGCTGAGAAAAGATTTCATAGAGCAATGTTTTTCCTGTTCTATCATAAATTTTTGTTGATAAAGGGATTTCTCTTTCTAAAAGTTTGTTTGGGCTGGGAAGTGTAGTTTTTAGCCAAATAAAAGTAATTCCTCCAATTAGAACTGTTATAACTATTAAGGAGGCTATTCCAATAGCAAAGAATTTTATCTTTGATTTTTTCTTGTTTTTCAGTTTTTTAGTTTTCCACTTAGCCATAGAAATTTTTCATTGTCAAATTTTCTTTGTTTTTATATAATAACTATAGTATAGCAGAATTATTGGAAATTTAAAACAAAAAGTTTTTGTATGTCTAAAAAACTTGTCATAATCAGTATTTTGTTGGTGTTTCTTCTGATTGGGGCGTTGATTCTTTATGCAGCTGTTCAGAAAGTAGGCGAAAACAAAGAATTAAGCAAAAAAGTTGAACCTGTTACTTTAACTTATTGGCGTACCACTGATACACCAGGAGATATTTCTGATATTATTGCTGATTTTCATCGACGTTATTCGCATATTTCTGTGGTTGTAAAACAGATTAAGCCAGAAGAGTATGAAAGAGCTTTACTTGAAGCTTGGGCAGAAGATAGAGGCCCGGATATTTTTTCGATTCCAGTTACTATTTTGGAAAAGTATAGAAGTAAAATTTTTGCTGTCCCATTAGGAGCTTCAGCAGAACTTGGTCGTAAATATACAACTGGGACAATTAAAAAACAAACTAAAATTACTATTGATAAAATTAAAGTGCCTAATTTAAGAGATCTTAGAGAGACTTTTATTGATGCTGTGTCTTCAGGGATTGTTCAAGATAATAAATTGTATGGTTTACCTTTAGCTGTGGATACTTTAGTTCTTTATTATAATCGAGATCTTTTAAATAATGCCGGAATAGCTCACCCGCCTTTAACTTGGCAAGAATTTGTTGAAGATGTTAGATTGTTAACCATTCAAGATGCAAAAGGAAATTTCATTCAATCAGGAGCTGCATTAGGAGGGGTTGATAATGTTAGTTATTTACCAGAAATTCTTTCTTTGTTAATGCTTCAGAATGGGACAACAATGATAACTGAAAAGAATAAAGTAGGTTTTAATTTGCCTGCTTCTGATGATCCTTCTTACTTCCCAGGCCAAGAAGCAGTTAGGTTTTATTTAAGTTTTTCTCAAAAAGGGAAAGAAACTTATACCTGGAATGATTCAATGCCTAATGATTTTGATGCTTTTATTTCTGGTAAATTAGCTTTTTATTTTGGCCTTGCTTCTGATGGGGAGAGAATAAGGCAAATGGCTCCAAAATTAAATTTTGATTCAGCGCCTGTCCCTCAAATTGCTGGTAGTTTAAGATCAGTTAATTTAGCTAATTATTATTTAGAAACAGTTTCTTTTAAAACTGCCCACCCTGATGAAGCTTGGGGTTTTCTTTTGCAATTACTTAACCCAGAAATAGTCAAGTCATTTTTAGCAAAAACTAAATATCCAACAGCTCATAGAGATTTGATTGAGTGGCAAGTGCAAGATTATGAGTTAGAACCTTTTGCTCAAAGTGTTTTAACTGCTAAATGTTGGTATAAAGGAAAAGATTACAATATAGTGAGAGAGGCTTTGAGAGAGATGATTAAAAGTATAAAACAGGGGACAATGAGTATATCAGAGGCATTGGAATTTTATGGTAAGAAAATAGCATTAACTTTGTAGATATGTTGAATTTTAAAAAAATATTTTTATTTTTCTTTCTCATCTCCCTTTTGTTTTCTCTTGTTTTTCCTTATCATCAGGCTTTTGCTAAGTTTTCAAAAATTAGAGTTAATCCAGACAGGGAAGATGCTTGGTACTGTCAGCAGAAAGGGGAGTTTGTTTGGGAGTGTTTAGGGACATGCCGTTATTGTAGTGATGAGAATGTATGCCAATTTACTTCTGCAAAACCCTGCCAAGTTGGTTGGTTGAATAATAATCCTGATTGTGCTTGTTGTGGAGATTGTTCTTTGGATGATTTTCTTTGGATAGGAGCAAATGTTGCTAATATTATTTTTCGCTATATGGGTGTAGTTGCCCTTGTTCTTTTTGTTATTGGTGGTATTATATGGATGACCTCAGGCGGAGCTCCAGAAAAGATAGGTTTAGGGAAAAATATTATTAAGGGGGCTGTGATTGGGTTAATAATTATTATTGGTTCTTCTTTTATAATTGATACAGTTTTAGATGCTATAGGAGCGTCTGAATATGTTCCATCAGAGCCAGCTCAAGGATGGCCAATTTGTCCTAGCCCGCCAACAAAGACAAGACCTTGGTGTTATGGCTGTACCTGGACTGGAGTAGATAGAGGGTGCCAATCTCAAGAAGTAGCTGACTATCAGGAGTTGTTAAATGAACTAGGATATGACTGCGGGCCAGCAGATGGTAAGTTTGGCCCGAAGACTAAGGAATGTACTAAAGAATTTCAAAGGGATGAAGGCTTAACTGCTGATGGTATAGTTGGGCCAGATACATATGAGAAGTACTTGGAAAAAGAAGCAGAAAGCCTTGATGTAGATTTTGATCTTGATTTCGATCTTGAGCCTTAATATCTTTTAATAAATTTCTCTTTACTATGCGTTTTTCAAAAGAAAAAACTTTATTCCTTTGTTTAATCTTAGTTTGCGTTTTAGTTTTTTCTCTTAGCTCTAAAGCTTTAGCAGCTGGAGGAGAGTCACCGAAGTTAATTAATCCTTTGCAGGGAAAGTCTATTACTACTGTAGTTAGTGGGCTTTTAAAAAAAATTTTTGGTTTAACAGGTGTAATAGCTTTAGTAATGTTTATTTATGGGGGTATTCTTTGGATGACTTCTGGAGGAAGTGTTGACAAAGTAAAAAAAGGAAAGGACACCATCTTGTGGGCAATCTTAGGACTTGCTTTTATTTTTTTCGCCTATTCATTCCTTTCTTTTATATTAGATACTTTTGTAAAAGCAGGATAATTTTTTCTTGACAAAAAAGTATCCCTTATTAATATGAATATATAATTTTAAAAAGGTCGGAATTGAAGGTTTTAACAAAGTATAGAAAGGAAATATGAAAATGAAAAAAATTGTTCCAATTTTTGCTGGAGTTTTAGTTTTGGCGATTGTTTTTGGCCCTCAAATAGCTAAGGCTGATTTAGTTTTAACTCAAGGTTTAGAAGAATTTACCCAAACAACTGGTTTACCAGAAACAAACTTGGTTACAGTAATTGGTAATGTTGTTAAGGTTATAATTGGATTTTTGGGTTTAGTTGCCACAATCATTATAATTATCGGTGGTTTCCAGTGGATGACATCAGGAGGAAATGAAGAAAAGATTAGTAACGCTAAAAAATTAATGATTAATGGTTTAATTGGGTTAGTTATTTGTCTTTTAGCTTACGCTATTGCTGCTTTTGTTATTAATATCCTTTCTGAAAAGATTTTGACTACAGAATAGAAGAAATAAGATAATACGTAAGAATATCTAAAAAGAATGGGTAAGTTTATTCTAAACTTATTTAATTTGTTTAATGTGTTTAAAAAACAGCAGGTTCAAATAATTTTGTTGACTGGTTTGCTTTTGTTTAGCTGTTTTAGCCCAATTTTTGCTCAGCAAGAAGAACTGGAACAAGTAGCTGCAGGAGCAGGAATGAAAAAAGTAGACCCTCTTATTTTGGTGGCAAATATTGGCAGACTGGTTTTAAGTTTTTTAGGATTGATTTTGGTGATAATGATAATTTATGCTGGAATACTTTGGGGTACATCTGGGGGTAATGAAGAAAAGATAATGAAGGCAAAAAAGATAATTGTAAGTGGTATTATAGGTTTGTTAATTGTAGTTTTTGCTTTTAGTATTGTTAGTTTTGTTTTGGACAAACTGCAAAGTGATATTCTGACTACTACTCCATCTAGAGAATAGGTTAAATAGAAAAACAGATAGTATATAAAAAGGAAAACCAGGTACTGGTTTTCCTTTTTGTTTTAAAACTAAATTCATTATTTATTTTAAGTGGGGATGGTGGGACTCGAACCCACATGGACTTGCGTCCAGAGGTTTTTGAGACCTCCTTGTCTACCAATTCCAACACATCCCCTTACTTTTGTTAAGTATAAAAAGATTAAGCCCCTTGTCAAGGAGTGTTTTTTTGTTTAAATTAAAAATAAAAATATAAAACTATGAAAATAATTTCAGCTGTTAATCAAAAAGGAGGTACAGGAAAAACTACAACAGTTATAAATTTAGCTGCTTATTTGTCATTAATAGGGAGGAAGGTTTTAATAATTGATTTTGATCCGCAGGCGAATGCTAGTTCTGGTTTAGGGATAAGAGATTTAAAACCAGGAATATATGAAGCTTTAAGTGGAAAGAGTTCTTACAAAGATGTAATCCGAAAGGTAAAAGAAAATTTATTTATCATTCCTTCAAATTCTGATTTAGCTGGAGCAGGCATAGAAATGGTTAATCTTGAGCAAAGAGAGAAAATTTTAAAAAACTTTATTTTAAATATTCCTCAGGATTTTGATTTTGTTTTTATTGACACCCCTCCTTCTTTGGGTCTTTTGACAATTAATAGTTTGGTTGCTAGTTCATTAGTTTTGATACCAGTTCAGGCAGAATATTATGCCTTGGAGGGATTGAGCGGGCTTTTAAACACTATAAAATTGGTTCAGAATAATTTTTCTTCGGACATTTCTATATTAGGGGCTGTTTTAACAATGTATGATGAAAGATCTCGATTACCCCAGGAAGTTCTGGAGAATTTACATAAAAATTTCCCTTATCGGATTTTTAAGACAGTTATTCCCAGAAATATTCGGTTGGCAGAAGCACCTAGTTTTGGGTTGTGCATTTTTGATTATAATTCATTTTGTCGAGGAGCAAAAGCTTACCGCCGTTTGGGAGAAGAGTTTATTTTCTACTTAGAGGTAGAGAATAAATAAGGCAACTTGATAAATTTCTATTTTTTGCTATAGTATTTTTACTAGTTTTTAATAGAATCTAATTATATGATTAAAAAGGTTGTAAATTATATTAAGGAATCTAAAGAGGAAATTAAAAAGGTAATTTGGCCCTCAAAAAAAGAGGCAATGACATATACTTTGCTTGTTATAAGTGTTAGTTTAGTTTTGGCTGGTTTTTTAGGTCTGCTTGACTTTATTTTAACTAAAATTTTCCAGTTAATAATTGCTTAATTATGGCTAAACAAATACAGCAAGGAAGAAGATGGTATTCTATTCATACTTATTCTGGTTATGAAGAAAGAGTAGCTGAAGCTTTGCGTCAGCGGGTTGAATCTATGGATATGGGAGATAAGATATTTAATATTTTAGTTCCTACAGAAAAAAGAATAAAAATAAAAGGAGGGAAAAGAAAGGTAGTTAGAGAAAAAATTTTCCCTGGTTATGTTTTGGTTGAAATGATTGTTACAGATGATTCTTGGTATGTAGTAAGAAATACCCCTAATGTTACAGGCTTTATTGGCTCAGGTGTTATTCCTACACCCTTAAAAAAAGAAGAGGTTGAAGCAATAATGAAAAGAATGGGAGTAGAAGAGCCTAAATACAAAATTGATTTAATTCCAGGAACAACTGTAAAAGTAACTGATGGACCTTTTAAAAATTTTGAAGGGAAAGTAGCAGAAGTAGATGAAGAAAAAGGCAGGGTAAAGGTTTTAATTGATATGTTTGGGAGAGAAACTCCTTTAGATTTGGATTTTCTCCAAGTTAAGAAAATATAAATATGGCAAAAAAAGTAAAAGCAGTAATTAAACTTCAAATTCCAGCAGGTGAGGCAAACCCAGCCCCTCCAGTTGGGCCTGCCTTAGGCCAGCATGGTCTTAATATTGGCGAATTTTGTTCTAAGTTTAATGCACAAACTCAAGAACAAAAAGGGAGTGTTTTGCCGGTAGTGATTGAGGTTTATGAAGATAGGACATATAGTTTTCATGTTAAAACTCCTTTGACTTCTGATTTGTTGAAAAAAGCAGCAAAGATAGAAAAAGGGTCGCCAAATTCTTTACAGAAAAAAGTAGGGAAAATAACTAAGGAGCAACTTAAAGAAATTGCTTTAAAAAAATTGCCTGATTTAAATACCAATGATATTAACCAGGCAATAAAGATTGTGGCTGGCACAGCCAGACAAATGGGTATTGAGATAGTTGATTAGATTAAGTTAAGAAAATATGACTAAAAAAAACAAAAGATTGAAAAAGGAATTAGAAGATAAAACTTATTCTTTAGAAGAGGCAGTAGATTTTTTAAAGAATAATTACAAGCCTCGGTTTGACGAGACAGTAGAAATACATTTTCGATTAGGGATTGATCCAAGCAAAACTTTACAATTAGTAAAAGGAAGTATTAGTTTGCCTCATGGACCAGTGAAGTCTAGAAGAATTGCAATTTTTTCTTCTGATAAAAATATCCAATCAGCAAAAAAGACAGGAGCAGATATTGTTGGGGGCAAGGAATTAATAGAAGAAATAAAAGAAACAGGAAGGGCAGACTTTGATATTGCTTTAGCTGATCCAGATATTATGAGTGATTTGGCAATCATTGCTCGAATTTTAGGTCCAAAAGGTTTGATGCCTTCACCTAAAGCTGGGACTGTAACGAGTAATTTTTCAGAAGCAGTAGAAAGTTTTAGAAAAGGAAAGATAAACTTTAGAAATGATGAAAGCGGCAATGTTCATTTGCCAGTTGGGAAATTGTCTTGGGATAAAGAGAAAATTATAGAAAATATAAAGGCAGCTATTGAAGAAGTACAGAACTTAAAGCCGCCAAAAGTGAAGAAGAATTATATAAAGAGTATAACTATATCATCAACAATGGGACCAGGAATTAAGATTAGTCTTTAAGTTTTATTAAGTCAGTTGGTTTAAATATTTTTTTGAATATAGGACCTTGAGATGTGTCTTCTACAGAATATCCAAGGTCTTTTATTTTTCTCCTTATTTTATCTGCTTTTTCAAATTCTTTTTTTTGTCTTAATTTTTCTCTTTGTTTACCAAGATTGATTATTTGTTTTGGTATTTTTCTATAATTGCTCCAAACTTTTTTAAAATTCAAACCAAGAACTTTATCAAATTCTAATAAAGTAGCCAATTTTTCACTATTTGGAATTTCTGACTTAACTAATTCCCAGGTTAGTGAAATGGCTTTGGGCATATTTAAGTCATCATTAACAGCTTCCTTAAATTTTTTGAGATAATTGTTAGATATTCTTGTAGGCTTTGGGAAAGTGGTTAAACTTTGCCAAAGTGAAAAAAGTGCATTTTGAGCAGAATTTAGTGATTCAAGAGAAAAATTTAGTGGTTGCCGATAATGAGCAGTTAAAGTTAGATATCGGTAAGCAAGAGGGTGATATCCTTTTTTAATGAGTTCATTCAAGTTAAGAAAATTGCCCTTAGATTTAGCCATTTTTTCTTTATCTAAACAAAGGAAAGCTCCGTGCATCCAAAAATTAACTGTTTTTCTTCCATAAGCAGCCTCGTTTTGGGCAATTTCATTAGTGTGATGAACAGGAATATGATCAATTCCTCCGCAGTGAATGTCAAAAGGAACACCTAAATTAGCCAGGCTAATTGCTGAACATTCAATGTGCCATCCAGGGAATCCTTCTCCCCAAGGAGATGGCCAATGAAGAATATGATTTTTATGAGGGCCAGCTAATTTAAACCAAAGAACAAAATCAGCAGGATGTTTCTTTTCTGGGTCAACAACAATTTCTTTTCTTGCTGCTTTTATTTTTTCTTCTAATTCTTGCCCAGCTAATTGGGTATAGTTTTTAAATTTTTTGACGTTAAAATAAAGGGCTAAAGAGGTTTGGTAAGTATATCCATTTTTTTCTATTTTTTTGATTAGTTTGATAATTTGTTTAATGCAGCTGGTTGCTTTAATTTGTTTTGTTGGTTTAAGAATATTTAGTTTTTTTATATCTTGATTAAATGCTTTAGTATAGAAATTGGCAATTTCAAACAAAGCTTTTGGAGTTAATTCTTTATTTTCTCTTTTTAAAGCAAGAATCATTTTATCTTCTCCTCTTTCTCCTTCATCTTGAGATAAATGACTTACATCAGTTATATTCATTATATGCTTTACTTTGTACCCATTAAAAAGTAAGACTCGTTTTAAAATATCTTCAAAAATGTAAGTTCTTAAATTGCCAATATGGGCATAATTATAAACAGTTGGACCGCATGTATAAAGTCCAACTTTTTTGTCCTTTATAGGAGAAAAGACCATTTTTTTTCTCCCTAAAGTATTATAAAATTTTAAAACCATTTTTTCTTTTTAAACACAATTATCATAAGAAGGGAAACGCCAGCCATTATTGAAAGAATAATTGAGAATCCATAGGGGTTTTTGCTAAAAGGCAGGTTAGGAACTTCCATAGCAAACAAGGAGCTGAGTAGGGTAAGAGGAAGAAATATTACCGAAATGATTGTAAGGATTTTGATAATTTCATTAAGTCGGAAAGATATTAAAGAATTGTTTGTAGTTTCAATGGTTTCAATACATTGGCTTAAATTTTCTAAAGCAAACCAAATTTCCTCAGTTGTTTCTAATAATTCCTGAAGGTATATTTTAAGTGAATTAAGGGAAAAGAATTCCTCGCATATTTTTATTAACCTAGAAATAATTAAACGATAACTTTGGGTGATTTGTCTAAAGCTGATAATATTTCTCTTAACAACGAGAATTTCTTTAACCATGTTTTTTTCATATCCTTTGATTATATTTTCTTCAATATTAGAGATGTTAGAATTAAGAGTATCAAGAATAGGAAGACAATAGTCGGCAATATTTTTTAAAATAGCATAAACAAGGTGAATGGGGCTGTTGGAAATATACTTTTCAGCTTGAGAAGAGTCAATTTTACATAAATTAAAGAAATTAATTAAAGGAATTAGTTCATTTCTATGAACAGTAACTAAAAAGTCTTTCCCAATAAAAAAATCTACTTCTGTAGGAATGATCTTCCTTTGCTTATTATGATAAATAGGGAAAATCATTGCCATAAAAATATAGTCTTGGTATTTTTCGATTTTCGGCTTTTGGCTTAAAGATAAGCAATCATTTAGATGAAGAATATGAAAATGAAACCTGTTTTCAAGGTACTTGATTTCCCATTCAGTAATACGATTGACATTAATCCAGCGAATGTTGTTCTTTTTGATTTCTTGAATAGATGTTTTATTCATGTTAATATTATAATATCTGAAAATTATAAAACAAGCCTAATTGTTGAAAACCTTGACTTTTTTTTAAAAAATGCTATTGTTCAAAATAAGAGAAGGTGATAAATAATAATTTGCATTAATTATACTTTTATGTTTAAAGAATCCTTTTCTAAAAACATTCCTGAAGAGAAAACAGAGGAGCAAGAGCAGATGCAGGAAGAACAAAAGGAAACTATTTTAGGAGAAGCAAATTTTGATGATTATTATCAAGCAAGACACAGTTATCTTAGAAAAGAAATTAAGGATTTAGAACAATCCTGGAAATCTGCCCAAGGAAAAGACGAAAGAGAAGAAATAGAAAGGCAGATTTCAATTTTAGAAAAAGAGATCTATGATTTAGAAAGAAAAAAGCATCCAGAAGAAAAACAAGAACAAAAAAAAGAAGAATTAGGAGAAGAAAAAGAACAAGAACAAGAAATAAAAGAAAAAGAGGTTTTGTCCGACAAGCAATTGATTTATTTGGCAAAGTTAGAAGAGAGCAACCTTCCAGAAGAAGAAAAAGAAAGGTTAAAAAAGACACTTAAATTTGTAGATTCAAGGGAAATTGAAACTGAAGAAGAATTAGAAAAACAGATTGATGAGGCAATTCATAAATTATTTAAAGACATAGCTGAACCTGACCAAGAAGATATTGAACAATTAGCCAAAGATTTAGACTTGCCTGAGGAAGTAGTTTCTCAGGTTTTTAAAAATCAAAAATCAAAAATAGAGCAAACAGCTTTAGATTGGTTTCAGGCAAAAAATAAACCAGCAAAAGCAAAAAGAATTTTAAAAACAATAGGAAGATTAGGCTTATACATTGGAGCAGGCTTTGGATTAAGTGCTTTAACTGGGGGTATAGGTGCAGGTTTAGCCCTTGCTGGAGTTAGATTATCTGAAGCATGGTGGAAAGGAAAGAAGTCTAAAAAAGAGCAAGAAGCTGCAAAATTAGAAATGAAGGAGCTTTGCCAGGGACAAAGCCCAGAAGTTTTGGATTTAAAAAGGGAAATTAGAAAAAATATCCTTGCTGAATTAGCTGTAGCTAAGCAAGAACAAATTGAAGGAAAAGAAAAGGGAAATTCAGATTTAGGGCAAGAAATTCGTCAAGCAGAAGAGGAATTTTTAAAAGGAAATACCAAGAAATTAGAAGATTTAAAGAAATTATATGCAAAGCAGAGAATCCTTTATAGGGAATCTTTAGAAAAATACTTAGAAGAAGAAGGGCTTTCTAAAGAAGAAATTAGAGATAGAGTTGATGCAATACATTCCCTTTTGTATTTGGAAGGGAATAATAATATTTTAGCTTTAAAATTTGAAAGAAAGCATAATACTTTCTTAAATAAAGCTGGCAAAAAAATGGAGGCAGTTTTAAAGCCTCTTGCTGGAGGGGGAAAGGGTAAGTGATAAAATGGTAACAGCAGCTATCTTTTCCTTTGCAGGACTTTTAGCTCGAGCTTGCCCAGGAGTAAGAAATGTTTTGCTTGCTTATGCAGGAATGAAACTGGGAGAAGCAGGAGTAAGTGCCTTAGTTAAAAAATCAAAGAGATTTGAAATTTTAAGGCAAATAAATGCTCAAAATTTAGAAAAAGAGAATTTAGCAGAGATTAATGAACGCTTGCTTCATTTAGCAAAAGCCCAACTTTTAGATAAAGATTGGGAAAAAGCAAATCCTTCTGAAGCAGCTAGATTGAGAGAATTAATTTTTAAGATTGAAAGCGCAAAAATTAAAGAATCAGAGTACAATATAGAAAAAACAACAAAAAGTTATGAAGAATTAGTTAAAAGAAGGATTTCTAAAGAAAAACAAGCAAAAGTATTTTCAGCCCTTGGGAAAGTTGCTGGTGCAGCAGGTGGGTTTTTAATTGGGGAAGCCTTAGAAGATATTGTTCATCCTGCTAAAGCTGAAGAGCAAGCTGTCCCAGTAGAGCAAGCAGAAAAAGTTTCCACTGTTGGGGTGGAGCCTATAGAGCAAGTTAATAAAGGAGAAAGCCTTTGGGATGTGGTTGAAAAACATTTAGAAAAAACCGGAGCATTTAATAATTTAGAAGGAACAGAAGAGGAAATAAGAGCTCAAAAAGATTATATTATTGATTCTATAAAGGATAGAATAATGGCAGAAGGAGGGTTGGAAGATCCAAATATGATCCAGCCAGGGGCAGAAATTGATTTTTCTTTTCTCCATGAAAATCCTTCTTTATTAGAAGAAGTGCAAAATAAGGCATTAAGTCTTAGCCCAGAGCAAATAAGTAATATTACGGAAAATAGGGAATTTTTAGAAGAAGTTTTTGCAAAACCAGTTGATAAATTAGCTGATAGTGATTTGGTTAAGGCTATTGACATAATGGGCGGGGCAGAAAATGCTCCTTCCGGCCTTGTTAAAGAATTAAATCAGCGCGTTCAGGATTTGCAGGAAAAAATACAAGGAACAAAACCTTATATTAGTAAAGCTTATAGCGATTTGTGTAAAATAATAGATGAAAAGGAAAAAGCAATTAAAACAGTAGAAGACCTTTTAGCTAGGAGGAAAGGATTTTTTGGTAAGATAATAGAAAAGATTCCAGGTTTTAAAAAAGATTATACGGAAATAACTGAAGAATTTAACAGGCTTAATACTGAAGTCCAAAATAAGTTTAATTTCTTTAATGAATTAAGAAATCGTTATTACAATGCAGTAAATAGATTAGAAACATTAAGCCCAGAAGCTGCAACTAAACAGATTTTTAGACTTGAACAAGATACTGATTTGGATTTATTAAAGAAATTGGTTGAAAAGAACCCCTTAGAGTCACAATTAAAATCCACTTCAAAATAGGTTTAATTATATTTTAATTATTGATTTTAACTTATCTTTTTATGGCAGAACAAGATCCAATTGTAAAATTTGTTGACGAGTTAGTTAAACAGGCAGAAATAACCCTACCTGAAGAGGAATTGCAAACTTACAAGAAAAGGCTAGTTGAACAAGTACAGAGGAGACTAGGATTGATTTCTTTGAATTATTTAGATGAAAAAGGATTGGCTGATTTTGAAAATCTTTTAAAGGAGAATCCTGATGTTGAAAAGGTAAGAGAGTTTTTTTCTTCCCGCATTCCTGATTATCCTCAAAAAGTAGCAAAAGCATTAGAAGACTTTTCGCAAGAGTATTTTGCTTCTTTAGGTAGATAAACTTAAATGGATATTCCTAAATTTATTCAAAGAAATGTAAGCTTGGCTTCTTTGACGACTTTTAAGATTGGTGGTTCAGCTGAATATTTTGTTCGTGCTTTAAATTTAGAGATTTTAAAACAATCATTAATTTGGGCAAAAGAAAAAAAATTGCCCTTTTTTATTTTAGGTGGTGGAAGTAATATTTTAGTTTCAGATAAAGGTTTTTCTGGCTTAGTAATAAAGAATGAGCTTAAAAAATTAGAAAAAAGAGGAGATATAATTATTGCCGGGAGTGGGGTGTTTTTATCAGAATTTTTAGAATTTGCTTTAGTTAATGAATTAAGTGGGGGAGAATTTCTTGTAGGAATTCCTGGAACTTTAGGTGGGGCTGTTTTTGCTAATGCTGGTTTATCTAATCAATTTATTTCTAACTTAGTTCAAAGTGTTTATTTTTTGGATTATCATTCTTTAAAGATTAGGTGCTACTTAAATAAAGATTGTGATTTTTCTTATCGATATTCTTGTTTTCAGGAAAAGCAAGGAGTGATTACTCAAATTGAACTAAAGATGAAAAATTCAAGCCAAGACAAGATTAAAGCTTTAATGGCAGAATATAGGCAAAAAAGGGCTAATCTACCAAGTCTTCCCAGCGCTGGTTGTGTATTTAAAAATATTAATTTAAAGGAAATACCTCCTTCTAGTTTGGAGAAAATAAAAAAGGAATTTGGTTTTCCTGAAGAATTTTGTAAAAAAGGAGTTCTTCCTGTTAGTTGGCTTTTAGATAGAATGGGCTTTAAAGGAAAAACTATTGGTAA
Organism: bacterium; assembly: GCA_021158435.1. Lineage (GTDB taxonomy): Bacteria > Patescibacteriota > Patescibacteriia > UBA2591 > MWDC01 > MWDC01. Next base: position 69,335 of record JAGGUQ010000005.1, on the reverse strand, counting down.
AGCGCAGGTTAGTCAAAAGCATGCAAATTTTATTGTTAATTTGGGTGGAGCAACTGCTGATGATGTTTTAATTTTAATTTCTTTGATAAAACAAAAAGTAAGAACAAAGTTTGGTCTTCAACTTTGTGAAGAAATTGTTTATTTAGCTTAGCCTTTTCTTTTTTAAAGAAATTAGTAAAATATTAAATATGAATTTGATTGATAAAATTGTTTCTTTAACTAAAAGACGCGGATTTGTTTTTGTTAGCTCAGAAATTTATGGTGGGCTTCAAGCAAGTTATGATTTTGGTCCATTAGGAGTGGAGTTGAAGAATAACATTAAGTCTTTTTGGTGGAAAAAAGTAGTTACTGAGCACCCAGAAGTATATCCAATAGATACAGCTATTATTTTACACCCTAAGGTTTGGGAGGCTTCAGGGCATTTAGCAAATTTTACAGATGATTTAGTTGAGTGTAAAAAGTGCCATCAAAGATTTAAAAAGGATGAAATAAATGATACTCGTTGCCCAGTTTGTTCAGGAGAATTAACTCCTCCGCGTAAATTTAGAACAATGTTTGAAACTTACCTTGGGCCAGTTCAGGGTTCAGAGAACCTTGTTTATTTAAGACCAGAAACAGCTCAGGGCATTTTTATAAATTTTAAGAATGTTTATCAAACTCAAAGAGCAAGAATTCCTTTTGGGATTGCTCAAATAGGTAAGTCTTTTAGAAATGAAATAACAGTTGGTAATTTTATTTTTCGTTTAAGAGAGTTTGAACAGATGGAATTAGAATATTTTGTAAAACCTGAACAAGCAGATGAATTTTTTGAAAAATGGAAAAAAGAGCGGATGGATTGGTATATAAAAATGGGTTTTGATTCAAAGCATTTAAGATTTAGAGAGCATAGTCATGAGGAATTAGCTCATTATTCTAAAGCAACTGTTGATATTGAATATAAATTTCCTTGGGGGTGGAAGGAGATAGAAGGTATAGCCAATAGAGGAGACTTTGATTTGAAAACTCATTCTAAATTTTCTGGAGAAGATTTATCTTTTCTTGATTCTCAAACAGGAGAAAAATATATCCCTTATGTTATTGAGCCCTCTGCAGGTTTGGAAAGAATTTTTCTGGCTTTACTTTGTGAACATTATCATGAATTTCCAAAAGGAAGAAGCAAGCAATCCTCAAAGTCTCAACCGGAAGTTTTCTTATCATTGCCCTGGTTTTTATCACCAGTAAAGGCTGCTGTTTTACCTTTAGTAAAGGATGCTAAGTTAATTAAAATAAGTCAGGATATATTTAAAGATCTTTTAAAATGCTGGGTAGTTGTTTATGATGAGAAAGGCTCAATAGGTCGTCGTTACCGTCGGCAGGATGAAATTGGGACACCTTATTGTTTAACAGTAGATTTTGATACCCTAAAAGATAATTCAGTTACAATACGGGATTATAAAACAATGGAGCAGGAAAGGGTTAAAATACCTGAAATTAAAAATTATCTTGAGAAGAAATTTATTTTGGTATGAACTTAACACTAGAGCAGGTTAAAAACAATCCATATGTTAAGGAATATATAAAACAGACAGAAATTGCTTTAAGAGCATTAGGTTTTACTGAACATGGGCAGAGGCACAGCGATCTTGTTAGTAAAAGAGCTTATTTTTTAGCGCAAAAAATAGGCCTTTCAAAAGAACAAAGGGAATTGGCAGCAATTGCTGGTTATTTGCATGATTTTGGAAATTTTTTAGGAAGAAATCAGCATCATTACTGGGGAGCTTTATTAGCTAGCCAGATTTTTGGGAATAAATTAGATCCTAAAAATTTAAGTATTTTGATTCAGGCAATAGCCAATCATGACAAGTACGAAATGAAATTTACAAGCAAAGTTTCAGCTATCTTGGTTTTGGCTGATAAATCAGATGTACATTTTACTCGAGTGGTTGAGCCAAATGGCGATCAGATAAAAGCAGACATTCACGACAGAGTGAATTTTGCTACAAAAGAAAACAAAATTGAGGTTGACAAAAAAGAGAAAAAGATAAAATTAGAGCTTAAAATTGAAACAGACATTTGCCCAGTTATGGAATATTTTGAAATTTTTACAGAAAGAATGGCTTATTGTAGAGAGGCGGCGAATTATTTGGGTTATAGCTTTAATTTAGTTATTAATAATTTTAATCTTTTGTAATAAAGGCAGCAGTCTTCGCAGAAAATGGTTTTTAATTAGATTTAAGATTGCTGTTTTTGTTCTATGTTTTCATCTTTTCACGAAAAAATTTTGATTCAGGAAATAAGAAAAGGGAATAAAAGCGCTTTTAGCTTTTTCTATGATAAATATGTTGACTCGGTTTATCGATTTATTTTTATTCGAGTTGGGGTAGAGGATGTGGCTAGAGACTTAACCAGTGAATGCTTTTTAAAAATTTTTGAATTTTTAAAAAAAGAGGAAGTTGAAAACTTCCGTGCTTTTATTTTTAAGATAGCCAGAAGAAAAATTATTGACTTTTACAGAGAGAGATCAAAAAAACATACTGATTCTTTAGATGATGTTCCTGAGGGGGAATTAAAAAATGATGATGATTTGCCCTTAAATTATGATTTAAAGAAATTAAAAGAAGCAGTTTCACAATTAAAAGAGGAATATCAAGAGCCGGTTCTTTTACATTATTTTGAAGGGTTTTCTTGGAAGGAAATAGCAGATATTTTGGATGTTTCTCCTTCTACTTTAAGACAAAGAGCTCATCGGGGGATAAAGTTATTGAAAAAGAATTTAAAATTAGATAGCAACAAAGACAATAAATGAGAAAAATAAAAGTCTTTTTTATTTTCTTTATATTTTTGTTAAGTTTTGGGCTTTATCAGAATGCATTTGCTATTGAATATTTAGAAATAACTAAGCCTGAGAGTTTTTCTAATTTAGATCCAGGGACAAAAGTTCTTTATAAAGCAAGGGTGATTGTTGAACCAGGAGTTTTAGGAAAGAGAATTTTTTATTTAGATGGGGCAGAAGTTTATTCTCACTGGCAGGATTTTCCTGTAGTTGATTCTGGGGATCTAATTGAAGTAAAAGGGGAATTGTCTTTTCCTTTTAATTATCCAAGAATAAAGATAAAAAGTAAGGAGGATATTGCAGTGATTGATAAGGGTGATTTATCTTCAGTTGAAACAATAAAATTAGAAAAAGAAAGTTTTTACCCATTGCAGTTAGTTAATGTATCAGGAGAGGTAATAGAAAAACAAAGTGATAGAGTTTACCTTTGGGTTAATGAAAATTTTGGAATTGTTTGCGAGGTTAAAGATTCGCTTGGTTTGAATAAAGAGTTAATTAAGCAGGGAGATTTTATTTCAGGAAAAGGGATTGTTTTCCCAAAAGACAACGAGATTAATGTAGTCCTTGTTTCATTTCAAAAAGATTTAACCAAGCAAGGACTTGAAGAACAAACAATCACTCTTCCTAAATATAAAGAGTCAATCAGGCATTATTTATTTATTAGTTTAGGTTGTTTGTTGATTTTATTCTTTTCTTTGATTGTATTTTTAAATTAGAAAATAGCCAAAATAGTTTTTATGTTATGTTGCATGGAATACTAAACTTGTTTCAAGGATTAAGATTTCTAAAAGTGATTTGGTTATGCGTCAAATAAGTCAGAGGGGGATTAAGGTTTTTAAAGAAAAATTTTTTTACAAGTTTGTAAAAATTTTTCATAAATATGCAGTAAAAGGAGCACTTCTGCCAATTTGGCTAATTAGAATTAAAAATTTCAAACCGAGCAATTTAAGTGAGTTGGTAGACTTTAGTTTTACTGTTGGGAAGGGTCTAATTAGGCCTGCCCAAGTTCGAGAGGAAATTTTGCAGCTCTTAATGCTTTTAAAAAAATTAAATCTGAACTACATTCTTGAAATTGGAACTGACAAGGGGGGAACTTTATTTTTATTTTCTAAAATTGCCTCAAAGAATGCTACGATAATAAGTGTTGATTTGTTAGGAGGAGAGTTTAGAAAAGGTTATCCAAAATGGAAAATACCTTTATTAACACCTTTATTTAAATCATTTGCTTCATCAAAACAGAAGATTTGCTTAATTAGAGCAAATTCTCACGAAAAGGGAACATTAGAAAAGGTAAAATCTATATTAGGAGATAGAAAGCTGGATTTCTTGTTTATAGATGGCGACCATACCTATGAGGGGGTAAAAAAAGATTTTGAAATGTATAGCCCTTTAGTTAAAAAAGGAGGAGTGGTAGCATTGCATGATATAGTCCGGCATCCTTCTGAAACTGGCTGTGAAGTAAGTAGATTTTGGGACGAGATAAAATTTAAATACAAGTACGTAGAATTCGTTAAAAGTTGGGATCAGAATTGGGCAGGTATAGGTTTAATAAAATTGAAATGACATTAGGGTTTATCGGTTTGGATATCTCCTGACCCTCCCGGAGTCTACCTCCGGAGACTACCTCCGGAATGTTCTCCGGGATGTTCCGGACTCCAGGATTATTCTGGGATGACGGACTTTTGGGAATTTGTTTTGAATATTTGCCGATGCAAGTTTTTAATGGAACAAGGCAGAGAGTTGAAAGATTAGGTGTGGTGAACTTAGAAAAAATAGAAATAAAAGGGTGCATAATTTGATTGTTTTCACTTTACTAATTTCAAAAATTTATTATATTGCAACAATACAATCATTAGAATTTACTAAAAGATTATTACTGAAAAATCATCAATTTATAAGAAGAAATAATTATGGCAGATATTTCTAAAGCTAAATATCACATAAGTTGTCTAAATCCAAAAATAATAAATGTTTCCCCAACTTCTCGTTAACAGTTTAATTGCTGGAGCCATTTATGCTTTAGTAGCAAGTGGCTTTTCTTTGATTTACTCGACTTGTAAGTTTGTTCATTTTGCTCATGGCGCAACAATTGCTTTTAGCGCCTATTTTTTATACTTTCTTTTTTCTGATTTAGGTTTAAGTTTTGGATTGTCAGTGATTTTTACTATTATCTTTGCCTCTCTTTTAGGTTGGTTGATGGATAAGGTTGTTTACAAAAAACTTCGTCAAAGAAAAGCTAGTAAAGTTATTTTACTGATGACCAGTTTTGCCCTTTTGATATTTTTTGAATCCTTAATTTTGATGCTATTTGGGGCAGATGTTAAAACGATTGGTTATGTAAAAATAGCAAGAGGATTTGATTTTTTAGGAGCAATTATTACTCCTTTGCAAATTGTAATTATTGCTGTCTCTCTTGTTTTACTTGTTTTGCTTTATTTCTTTATGAAAAGAACCAAAATTGGTAAAGCAATGAGGGCAGTGGCTGACAATAAAGAAGTTGCTGAAGTTGTTGGTATTTCAGCAGAAAACATATATTCTTGGGCTTTTATTGTTGGTTCGGCTATTGCTGGTATAGCTGCTATTTTAGTTGGTTTAGAACAGAATCTCGAACCAATGATGGGAACCAATTTAATGATTAAAGGTTTTACTGGAGCGATTATTGGAGGGATTGGTTCTGTTCCTGGTGCTGTTCTTGGTTCATTTTTATTGGGGTTCGCTGAAAACTTTGGCATTTGGTTTTTACCGTCTGGCTACAAAGACGCTATTGCTTTTGCAATCCTCTTCATTTTCCTTTTATTTAGGCATCAGGGGATTTTGGGGATTGGGAGAAATAGTAAATAACAGGCATGATATCAGCTTACTTAATTCACTTATTAATTTTAATTGGGATTTATTTGATTCTGGCGATTTCCTTACAATTGTCAGTTGGTTTTACTCCCGGATACTCCATCCCGAAGTCCATGGACTTCCCGGAGTCTGCCTCCGGAGACTACCTCCGGAGACTGCCTACCTCCGGAGACTGCCTCCGGGATGTTCTTCGGGATGTTCCGGAAGGTCGTTTTACTTAAATCTTATAACTAACAACTTAAATCTAATTTTATGAGCAAGACACTACAAATTATTATTGGGATAATAATTATTGCAATTATTGTTGCTTTGGTTTTTGTATTTGGTACGGGAAAAACCACCGAGGGATTGGTTAAAATAGGAGTTTTAGCTCCTCTTACTGGCGAGGCCAGTCAATGGGGCGTACCGCCAAAAGAGGGTATTGAACTGGCTTTAGAGCTAATAAAGAATAGAGTTGATAATAAAAAAGTAGAGGTAATTTATGAAGATACTCAGTGTGATCCAGCTAAAGGGGTTAGTGCTGTTCAAAAATTAATTAATATAGATGAGGTGGATGCGATTATTGGAGCAGTTTGTAGTTCTGTGACATTAGCCATAGCCCCAATTGTAGAAAAAAGTGAAGTCCCTCTGATTAGTCCCGCTTCTACTAGTCCAAAGATTTCAGATGCGGGTGATTATGTTTTTAGGGTTGTACCATCTGATGCTTTAAGAGGAGAGGTTTTTGCAGACTACATAAAAAATGACGTTGGTTTAAACAAAGTAGCCATTTTGTATATTAATAACGAAGGAGGTGCTGGTAATAAAGATTCTTTTAAGAAGAGATTTGAAGAATTGGGTGGTAAAATAGTTGCAATTGAATCGTACGCACAAGGGACAAAAGACGTTAAAACTCAATTGATGAAAATTAAGAATCAGAATATTCAGGCTATTGTAATAGTATCATATCCAGCAGATTCGGTTATTATTTTGAAACAAGCCCAAGAACTTGGATTGTCCTTGCCTTTATATTTTCAAACAGAGGCATTGGAAGATCCATTTGTTCTTGAAGCAGCAGGAGAATCAGCAAATGGAGTTATTTATATTCTTCAAGCAGATCCTTCGGGCAGAGAAGTTGAGAAGTTTGAAAATATGTTTGAAGAAAAATTTAATCGTGCCCCTGCATTATATGCAGCAGAAGGTTTTGATGCTTTTAATTTGATTATAAAAGCTATTAAGGAATGTAAGGCAGAAACTGATCTATCATCCTGTATAAAGGATGAATTATATACGATAAAAAATTATCAGGGTGTATCAGGAACTATTACTTTTGATGGAAAAGGAGATGTGTTAAAACCAATGGCCATAAAAAAAATAATAGAAAATGGAAAGAAAAAAGTTTTAATGATTAAATAAGGCATGATATCAGCTTACTTAATTCACTTATTAATTTTAATTGGGATTTATTTGATTCTGGCGATTTCCTTGCAATTGTCAGTTGGTTTTACTGGTTTGCTTAATCTTGGTCATATTGCTTTTTATGCAATTGGTGCCTATATTTCAGCTTTACTTGCCTTAGCTGGCCTACCTTTTTGGTTTTGTTTTTTATTAGCTGGTATAGGTGCAATGTTTTTTGGCTTTTTATTAGCCATTTCCACTAACAAACTTAAAGGAGACTATTTAGCTTTAGCTACTTTGGCTTTTACTTTTGTTATTTATGCTATTACTTTGAATTGGACAGGTTTGACTAGAGGGCCTTTAGGGTTGCCGGGAATTCCTAAACCAAGTTTATTTGGTTTTACTTTTTCTGATAATTTTAGTTTCTTAGTTTTAGTTTTTGTTATTGCTTTAATTTCTTATTTAATCATTACAAGAATTACCAAATCCCCTTTTGGAAGAGTATTAGAAGCAATACGAGATGATGAACTGGCAACTAGGGTTTTAGGTAAAAATACTTTTAAAATGAAGAGTTATGCTTTAGGGATTTCTGCTTTTTTTGCAGGAATTGCTGGTTCTTTATATGCATATTATATTACTTTTATTGACCCCTCTTCATTTACTTTATCACAGTTAATTCCAGTATTAGCAATTGTGATTATTGGTGGCTTAGCTTCATTAAAAGGCACAATTATTGCCACCATAATCTTAGTGTTACTACCAGAACCATTGAGATTCGTTGGTTTTCCTTCATCAATTATTGGACCAGCCAGGCAGATGATTTATGCCTTACTTTTGCTTTTAATATTAATTAAAAAACCACGCGGGTTATATGGTAGAATCGAACTGGAGTAACATTCTTCAAATAAAAAATCTAAAAAAATATTTTGGTGGTGTGAAAGCAGTTGATAGTTGTGATTTTGAAGTTGAAAAAGGCAAAATTACTGCTTTAATTGGACCAAATGGAGCAGGAAAAAGTACTGTTTTTAATCTTGTCTTAGGCTTAATAAATCCAGATTCTGGGAAGGTAGTTTTTAATGGTAAGAATATCACTGGTTTAAAACCAGAAGATATTTCTAATTTAGGAATCTCACGTTTATTCCAACAAACCCGTTTATTTAATAATTTAACAGTTAAAGAAAATTTACTTTTAGCAATGGATAATAAAGATGTGAAATTCTGGAAAAATCTTTTAGGAGGGAATAAGGTAGGTAAAGATAAAGAAAAAAGAATTGAACAAATGTTAGGGTTAGTGGGAATGGAGAAATTTAAAAATAAAATCAGCAGAGATTTAAGCTATGGCCAGAAAAGATTAGTAGAATTAATAAGAGCTGTATTAAAACCTCATATATTTTTAATGTTGGATGAGCCAGTAGCAGGGGTTAATCCCAAGTTGAGAAAAAGTATAAAAGGGCTTTTGCTTAAATTGAAATATCAGGGAGAGACTATTCTCCTCATTGAACATGATATAAATTTTGCTTTTAGTGTTTCCGACGAAGTAATTGTAATGCACCAGGGCAAAATCCTAGCCAAAGGTACACCAACACAAATAAAAAACAACCCTAAAGTTTTAGAGGCATATTTGGGAGAGCAGTTCTCTGCAGGTTCTTCTTGAACTTTTCTTACATTAGTGGAATAATATAAAATGTCGAACATTAACTTATTAAAGCGAAAATAAGACTATGTCCAAAACAACAAAAACAATCGTTTGGCTGATTGTAATCATTGTTGTTATTGCTGGAATTTGGTGGGGGGTGAGTAGAAAGCCTGCTGAAGAAGAGGTAGTTAAGATTGGGATTATAGCGCCTCTTTCTGGGCCTGCCAGCACGTGGGGAGAACAGCTAAGGAAAGGTATTGAATTAGCGTTGGATGAACTTAATTTAGATGAGAGAAAGCTGCTCCGTATAATTTATGAAGATTCTGAGGCAGACTCCAAAAAAGCAGTTTCTGCTGTTCAAAAATTGATATCAGTAGATAAAGTCCAAGCTATTATCGGGCCTTTATCCAGTAATGAAGTCCTTTCTGTAGCTCCAATTGTAGAGAAAGCCAAAGTAGTTTTACTTACCCCTACCGCTCCACATAAGGATATAGCCAAAGCCGGTGATTATATTTTTAGGATATATCCTAGCGACGAAAAAAGAAGCATCATGCTTGCTGATTATACAGTCAGAGAACTCACTGCTAAAAGAGTAGGAGTAATTTACAGAGGCGATGAATTTGGATTGGCAGTAAAAGATGAATATATTCAAAGACTGAAAGAATTAGGTTTAAAAAATAATTCCATTATAACTGAAAGATATGAACCAGGAAACACTGATTTTAGGACAATAATTTTAAAAGTAAGCATTAAAAATCCCGAAGTAGTATTAATTGTAGGGCATTCTAAGGAGTTGGGGTTTATAGTAAGACAATCTCACGAAATGGGTTTTAAACCGCAATTTTTAAGTACAGCTGATTTTGAAAATCCAGAGGTTCTAAAAATTGCAGGAGAGGCAGCAGAAGGAGTAATATATGGTTCTATCATGTTTAATATCAAAAGTTCTGACTCCAGGGTTAAAAGTTTCAGGGATAGGTACCAAAAGTTTTTTAACACTACCGAGGAACCAGGCATTGTAACTGCATTATCGTACGATGCTTTTAATGTTATTTATTATGCAATAAAACGAGCATCTTTTCCAAGTTCGGATAATATAAAGAAAATGTTGTACAGAATTAAAAATTTTCCTGCTGTTACTGGCGATATAACGTTTGATGAACATGGGGATGTAACCAAGTCCTGGGGACTTAAGATTGTAAGAAATGGTAAATTTGAGGTATTAATGGAAAAATATCCACAGGAGGTTCAGCAATGAAACAAAATATAATTTTATCCGTAAAGGTTTTCAAAGAACTAAAGTTTTCATGAATTTTTATGGAATGGGAATTTTGCACGGAATAGGGTTAGAAATTCCAGATTCATCCTGGAGGTTATCCCGGAGTCATCCCGGAGGCAGCCTCCGGAAATAGGCAGCCTCCGGATTGCTGGAATTTAGTGGGGGGTGAGTAGAAAGCCTGCTGAAGAAGAGGTTATAAAGATTGGTTTTGTAGGAACTTTAAGTGGTGATGCTGCTAATTATGGCCAGAGCGAATTAAACGCTATTGAACTTGCAGTTGAGGAAATAAACAATGATGGTGGAATAAATGGAAGACAACTAGAATTAATTCCTGAAGATGGGAAGGGTGAAGCTCAGGCTGCAGTAACAGCTATTCAGAAATTAATAAATATTGATGGGGTAAAAGTAGTTTTAGGTGGAACGACTAGTGCTGAAACGTTAGCTATGGCACCGATTGCAGAAAGGAATAAAGTAATTTTATTTAGCTCTTATGCGTCTAATCCTGCTATTTCAGAGGCAGGAGATTTTGTTTTTAGAAATGGCCCTAGAGACGACGATGCTGGCAGGTTTTTAGCTCAATTAGCTTTCGACAGGGGACACAGAAAAGCGGCAATTTTGGCAGAAAGTTCAGATGTCACAATCGGATTAAGAGATGTTTTTAAAGAAAAATTTGAACAATTAAGAGGGAAAATAGTAAGCGATGAGCTTTTTGGACTGGGAGAAAAGGATTACAGGACTCAATTAATAAAAATAAAAGCGAGCAATCCAGACCTAATATTTCTAGGCGCTTATTCAGGTATAACTGGAGGGTTAGCGGCAAAACAGATTAGAGAAATGAAAATTGATGTGCCAATTCTTAGCACATGGGTTTTTAGTGGGGAAGATGCTTTAAAATCAGCCGGGTCCGCAGCTGAAGGGATAATATTCGAAGATGTTCCTGTGTTGGATTTAAAAAATCCTAAAGCTAAGATTTTCGTGGATAAATACACTGCTCGATATGGGCAACCTGCTAGTGATTGGGATGCTGGAGCAAGCTACGATAGAGTTTATATAATAGCGGATGCTTTAAAAAAGTGTGGAGAAAATACTGAATGTATTAGAGATTACTTGTATGGATTAGAAGAATATGATGGAGTGATAGGAAAATATAGATTTGATAGTAATGGAGATGTAGTAGGAATAGGATTTGCAATTAAAAAAATTATTAACGGGAAACCAGAGTTAATTGAATAGAATCCATATTTTCTAAGAAGGCCAAAGAGGTCTTTGTGCCGTATGGTGAAAATAGATTAATTATCGGTAAATACCGTTTTGATAAAAATGGAGATGTTGTAGGTTTGGGGTATGTTGTAAAGAAAATCATCAATGGAAGACCAGAAGTAATTGAGTAAAAATGAAGTTCTAAAAACGGCAAATTTGTGGCATACGAAGAGTAAAGTTGAGAGATGAAAGGTTGCACTACCAAAAGGCCGGTGAAGCCGGCTTTTTAGTTTGGGAAAATATGATATAATTATCTGATAATTTTAAGTCTTTAATCTTGAATCTTAAATTTGATTTTTATGCTTACAGTAAAAAATCTAAAGTCTGGCTACAATGGAATGGAGATATTGCATGGAGTTGACTTGGGTTTAGATTAATGATACAATAAAGTTAACAAAATTGTTAACTTTTACGCATCTATGGATATTGAAACATTAAACAATTTGGTTGAAAAAATAAAAATATCAGCAGATAGAATTTTACAGGAAGAAGCAGAAGTGATTTTTTTAAATGCGCTAGCTAAGCATAAAATTTCCTCTAAGCTTATTTTCTATGGAGGAACAGCTTTGCGGCTGGTTTATGGTTCACCCCGTTTTTCAGAAGATATAGACTTGATTCAAATAAAGAAAATAAATTTTTCGGATTTTAGAGATTTGGTTAAACAAACAGTTAAAGATAACCAAAATTGGCAACTGAAAGATGCTAAGGATAAAAGAAAGACAATGTTTGCTTTATTTTTAATCAAGGACAATAAGTTAAAACACGCATTTTCTATAAAAGTAGAAATTCATAAACCAAATAAGAGAATAAAATTAGACAAGGAATTATCTTTAATTAAAAGCCCAGTTAGTGCCTTAGAGCCATTGCTTTTAGTCCCAACTATCACAGAATTAAAAAAACTAAAGCAAGAAAGTTTAAGTAAAAGAAAAAAAGCAAGAGATGTTTTCGACTTATGGTATATTTCTAGGTTGTTAAGAGAAAATTTTGTTTTGCCAGAGAAGATGCCAAAATACTCTGAGCGAGAGTTTAGGAACGAATTACAAGTATTTTTACCTAAAGAATATTATCCAGTAATTCAACAATTATATGAAAAAATTAGCAGAAAGAATTAAATCTATTCCCAAAACCTATTTTTATTTTGCTGACATAAAAAAGATTACCAATCTTAGTGATAAAAGTTTAAAAGTAGCTCTCAATCGGTTGGTAAAAGATAAGAAGTTAATTAGAATTACCAGAGGGGTTTATACTATTAACATTAATAAAGTTGATTGGCAGAGTTTAGCTGTAGAAATTTATTATCCAAGTTATCTTTCTTTTGAATGGGCGTTAAGTTATTATAATATAATGAGCCAAAAGCCTATTCATTTGACCTTGGCTACTATAAATAGAAGTAAAACTATAAAAACAAGTCAGAGGAATTTGATTTACCATCATTTACAAGAGAGAATGTTTTGGGGGTATAAAAAAGAAGCTAATTATTTAGTCGCGACTCCTGAGAAAGCCCTTTTAGATCAGGCTTATCTTTCATTAAATGGTTATGCTAAATTTGATATAGAGGAGATGAATTTAGAGGGCTTGAATAAAAAAAGGTTAAAAACTTATTTAAAAAGAGTGGATTATACCCGGCTTAATAAATATTTAAGACCAATTGTATGCTCAATATCCAAAATCTAAAGTCTGGCTACAATGGAATGGAGATATTGCATGGGGTTGACTTAGAAGTAAAGCCAGCGGAAATTGTGGCTTTGATCGGGCCCAATGGAGCTGGGAAATCAACTCTATTAAAGAGTATTTTTAACTTATGTGAGATTTATAATGGAACTATTGAATATAAGAATAAAGATATTACAAATCTTCCCACTTATTACCTGATTTATGAAGGAATTTCTTATGTTCCCCAAGGAAGGCAGATATTTCCCACGTTGACTGTCCGGGAAAATTTGGAAATGGGGGCTTTTATAATGAAAGACCATAAGTTATTTAAAAGAAACTTGGAAGACGTTTTTGAAAAATTTCCGGTTTTGAAACAAAAGCAGAATGATAGAGCTTTTACTTTGTCCGGAGGCCAACAACAAATGTTGGCTATAGCAAGAGCGCTAATTCAGGACCCAGAATTACTTCTTTTAGATGAACCCTCTTTAGGGCTAGCACCAAAAGTAATGAAAGAAATTTTTGAAAAGATAAAAGAAATTAATAAACAAGGCATATCAATAATTATTGTTGAGCAAAATGTTAAGAAAGCAGCAGAAATTGCTCACAGGACTTATATTTTAGAAGGCGGCAAGATTGTCCTGAAGGGTGGAAAAGAGGTTTTAAGCGACGAGAAACTAAAAAACGTTTATTTGGCGGGAAGATAATAAGAGTAAGGCCCTTTCAGGATTATTCAAAACTTGCTTGCGGATTTTATTCAAAAAAGGTTCAATGACGCCAGTAATTGGAGTTTTTTCCCCGACCTTTCCCGGAGGCTGCCTCCGGAGGCTGCCTCCGGAGACTACCTCCGGGATGGCTCCGGGAATATGGGCCTTTGGAATTATGGTGTTGTTTTGAAATTTTTGCTTATAAGAAAAAAAAGCGTCAACTTTGTGTTGGCGCCTTGTGTCAAGATAAAAAATCTTGCCATTTTATCTGTACAGGACTAAGAACTTTTTTGTTAGGCTCAAAGTTTGGAGTTTAGAGGAAGGAAGAAAGTGATGAACGCTACGTCTGGTCGGGCTGGCCGGACTCGAACCGGCGACCTCTCGCCCCCCAGGCGAGTGCGCTAACCAACTGTGCCACAGCCCGTAAGCTAAACTTTAATAAGCACTTTCCTTTTTAGTGTTTTTAGGCATCTGGCACAAATTTTTATTTTTTTGCCGTTAATTCTTTTTGTTTGTAAATTTAAATGTTGCCAACGGCGGGTGGCCTTGTTAGAGTGGCTCCTTCTTTGAGCTGTTCGTGGTTGTTTTTTGCAGATGTCACATTTTCTTGCCATAGGCTGATTATATACTAAAAATTTTTTCTTGACAAGTGTTTTTTGTTAGTTTATAATCTAAAGCACTATGGCTTTATCTCTTTTTATTCAATCGCCAATTATTTTTTTTATTTTTATTCTGTCCATTCTTTTTGCTTTGTCTGTTCATGAGTATGGGCATGCTTTTGCTGCTTATGTTCTAGGTGATCCTACAGCTAAGAATATGGGCCGTTTAACTTTGAACCCCTTAGCTCACATTGATTTATTTGGTTTTTTGTTTTTCCTTTTAGTTGGTTTTGGTTGGGGGAAACCAGTTCCTTTTAACCCTTTTAATTTAAGAAATAAAAAGTATGGTCCAGCTATTGTTGCCTTAGCTGGCCCATTGTTCAACTTGTTTAGTATAATTATTTTTGGTTTAATTTTTGTTCTTGTTAAAAATTATTTTTTTTCCAACAGTTTGTTAATCCTTTTTTTGTCTTGGTTAGTTATTATCAATGCTGTTTTGATGGTTTTTAATTTGATCCCTATTCCTCCTTTAGATGGTTCAAAAATTCTTTATGCTGTCTTGCCTAAAAATAGAGAAGACATCGTGTATAAGATGGAGAGGAATGGTCCTTTTATTTTGTTAGGATTGCTTGTTTTAGATAGATTAATGCCTATTTCTATTTTTGGTTCATTATTTGGTCTGGTTATATCTTTGATTAGTAGAATTTTTGGAATCAACTTTTATTGATTTTAAACTTTTTGGTTTAATTTAACTAAAAAAATATTGACATATTTTTTAAATACTATATTTTAATTTATTATATTTTTGCTAATAAAAATTTATTTTAATAGATTATGCCAACAATAAATCAATTAGTAAAAAAAGGAAGGAAGTTAAGAAAGAAAAAACCAAAAGCAGTTGTTTTGCGGAATATTTTTAATGCTCGAGAAAGGAGAAGAAAAACTTTACCAAAAGGGAATCCTTTTTTAAGAGGGGTGTGTTTGAAGGTAACTACAATGACCCCTAAGAAACCAAACTCTGCTTTAAGAAAAATTGCTCGAGTAAGACTTTCTAATGGTATGGAGGTTACTGCTTATATTCCAGGTATTGGTCATAATCTTCAAGAATATTCAGTTGTTTTGGTTAGAGGAGGAAGAGTTAAGGATTTGCCAGGGGTTCGTTATCATATTGTCCGAGGAGCTTATGATGCAAGTGGAGTAGAAGGCAGAAAAACATCCCGAAGTCTTTATGGGGTAAAGAAAGAAAAAACATCTGCCCCAAAAAAAGAGAGCAAGCAAGAAGAATAACTTAATTTTTGATTTATGAGAGGAAAAAGAGCAAAACCAAGAAAAATTGATCCTGACTTACGCTACAATGATGAAAAGGTAGCTAAGTTTATTAATTACTTGATGAGAAGAGGAAAGAAAAGTTTAGCAAGGAAAATTCTTTATCGAGCTTTTGATATTATTAAAGAAGCAAGTGGCCAAGATCCTTTAAAAATATTTTATCAAGCTATTGAAAATGTTGGCCCTAAAGTAGAATTAAGATCTGCTCGTATTGGTGGAGCTAACTATCAGATACCAACACCAACTTCAGAAAGAAGAAGGTTTTATTTAGCTTCACGTTGGATTATTGAAGCAGCAAAATCAGCTAAAGGTAAACCAATGGCTGAAAAATTAGCTCATGAATTTCAAGAAGCAGCAAAAGGTCAAGGAGCAGCTATTACAAAAAGAGATAATGTTTACAAGATGGCTGAAGCTAATCGCGCTTTTGCACATCTTGCCCGTCGTTAATACTAGTTAAAGAAGCAATAATATGAGGGAATTTCCTTTAGAACAAATTAGAAATATTGGTATCATTGCTCATATTGATGCCGGAAAAACAACAACAACTGAAAGAATTTTGTATTATACTGGCAAAAAGTATAAGATCGGAGAAGTCCATGAAGGTACTGCTGAAATGGACTGGATGGTCCAAGAAAGAGAAAGAGGGGTTACAATTACTTCAGCTGCAACTACATGTTTTTGGCAGCCAAGGTATAGTTCTTTGAAATATCAAATAAACATTATTGACACCCCTGGACATATAGATTTTACCGCAGAAGTTCAGCGATCTTTGAGAGTGCTTGATGGGGGTGTTCTTATTTTTGATGGAGTAGCTGGGGTAGAACCTCAGTCAGAAACGGTTTTTCATCAGTCGCAAAAATTCCATGTGCCTTTAATTGCTTTTGTTAATAAAATGGATAGGTTAGGAGCGAGTTTTGAGAAATCTTTTGATTCAATTAGAGAAAGATTAACTAAATCAGCCTTTGCTATTCAACTTCCTATTGGGGCAGAAAGTCAGTTTAAAGGTGTTATTGATTTGATTGAAGAGAAAAGCTTTGTTTATTTAGATGACTTAGGGAAGGAAATCAAAGAAGAGCCAATTCCTGAATCTTTAGTTAAGGAAGTAGAAGAAAGAAGAAAGGAGTTAATAGAAGCTATTGTTGTTAATCATGATGATTTAATGAATAAATATTTAGAAGGAGAAAAAATAACTCCAGAAGAAATAAGGAAAGCTTTAAGAGAAGAAGTTATTAAAGGAAGGATTATCCCAGTTTTGGTGGGGTCTTCTTTGAAAAATAAAGGTGTCCAATTGTTATTGGACGCTATTTGTTATTATTTACCTTCACCAATAGATATACCTCCAGTACAAGGTGAAAACCCGGAAACAAATGAGCCTGAACAAAGAAAAACAGGAGATGAAGAACCTTTTGCTGGCTTAGTTTTTAAAATAGCTACTGATCCTTATATGGGAAGACTTGGCTATATTAGAGTTTATTCAGGTGTTCTTAAAGCAGGTTCATATGCTTACAACCCTAGAACTAGGGCTAAGGAAAGAGTGGGAAGATTGGTTAGGATGCATGCTAATAAAAGAGAAGCAATTGAAGAAATTCACAGTGGGGATATTGCAGCAATCATTGGGATAAAGCAAGCAAGTACTGGTGACACTCTTTGTGATCCAGATAAACCAATTCTTTTAGAATCAATTACTTTTCCAGATCCAGTTATTTCAATGGCAATTGAACCAAAAACAAAAGCAGATAGAGAAAAAATGGGTATAGCTTTAAGCAAATTTGCTGAAGAAGATCCGACTTTTAAATTTAAGACAGATGAAGAAACAGGAGAAGTTATTATTTCAGGAATGGGAGAATTCCATTTGGAAATTATTATTGATCGTTTGAAAAGAGAGTTTGGAGTAGAAGTAAGAGCTGGAGCTCCTCAGGTTGCCTATAAAGAGACAATTACTCAACCTGTTGAAGTTGAGGGGAAATATATTCATCAATCAGGTGGAAGAGGTCAGTATGGTCATTGTTGGTTAAAATTTGAACCATTAGAAAGAGGTAAAGGGTTTGAGTTTGTTGACCAGATAAAAGGAGGTGTTATTCCAAAAGAATACATTCCTGCAGTTGAAAAAGGGCTTAAAGAAGCAATGGAGTCAGGGGTCATTGCTGGTTATCCAGTAGTTGATATAAGGGCAACCCTTTTTGATGGTTCCTATCATGAAGTTGACTCTTCAGAAGTTGCTTTTAAAATAGCTGCCACTAGAGCTTTAAGAGAAGGAGTGAAAAAAGCAAATCCTATTTTACTTGAGCCAGTTATGAAAGTTGAGGTAGTTACTCCAGAAAAGTTTTTAGGAGATGTAATTGGTGATTTGAATTCAAGGCAAGCCCAAATTCAATCAACAGGAGAGAGGGGGCCATCAAAAGTAATAGATGCGTTTGTTCCTTTAAGGGAAATGTTTGGTTATATGACTGCTTTAAGATCTTTAACTGAAGGAAGAGCAAGTTTTACAATGGAACTTTCTCATTATAGTCCTGTTCCTTCTAATATTGCTGAAGCAATTATTAAAGAAAAAAACTTGACATAAATCTATACTTTTTATATATTACTTTATGTAAAAGTCGTTTCATAATTTAATTTGTTTAAAGGGAGAGTTTAATTTATCTTTCTAATAAAATGAATTCTTATGGCTGAAAAAGAAAAATTTGTTAGAGAAAAACCACATCTTAATGTTGGAACAATTGGCCATGTTGATCATGGAAAAACTACTTTAACTGCAGCAATTTTAAAATGTTTAGCTGCTGCTGGTAAAAAGGCCGACCAGAAATCTGTTGACCAAATTGACAGCGCTCCAGAAGAAAAGCAAAGAGGTATTACTATTGCTTTAGCTCATGTTGAGTATGAGACTGACAAGAGACACTATGCTCACATTGATTGTCCTGGTCATGCTGACTACATCAAGAATATGATTACTGGAGCAGCTCAGATGGATGGAGCTATTTTGGTTGTTTCTGCTCCTGATGGTCCTATGCCTCAGACAAGAGAGCACATTCTTTTAGCTCGTCAGGTTGGAGTACCAGCAATGGTTGTCTTCTTAAATAAGATAGATGCTCTTGATGAAAAGGATAGGGAAGAAATGATTGAGTTAGTTAAGGAAGAAATTAAAGACCTTTTGAAAAAATATGAATTTCCTGGAGACGAAATTCCAATTATTGAAGGGTCTGCTTTAAAAGCTTTAGAATGTGGTTGCGGAAAGAGAGATTGTCCTAATTGCGGGCCAATTTTTAAGCTTCTTGATGCTTTAGATTCCTACATTCCTGAGCCAGAAAGAGATATTGATAAGCCGTTTTTAATGCCAATTGAGGACATTTTCTCTATTGAAGGTAGAGGAACTGTTGTTACTGGACGAATTGAAAGGGGAGTTGTTAAATTAAATGACGAAGTTGAAATTGTTGGATTAAGACCTACTCAAAAAACAGTTGTCACTGGAATTGAAATGTTTAGAAAATCCTTAGATGAAGGTCGAGCAGGTGATAATGCTGGTATTCTTTTAAGAGGAATTAAAAAGAACGAAGTTGAAAGGGGTCAGGTTATTTGTAAACCTGGATCCATTACTCCTCATACTGAATTTGAAGGTAAATTGTATGTTTTATCTAAGGATGAAGGAGGCCGACATACTCCTTTCTTTAGTGGATACAAGCCACAGGTCTATTTAAGGACTACAGACGTTACTGGTGAGGTTACTTTGCCAGAGGGTACTGAAATGGCAATGCCTGGTGACAACTTAGTTGTTAAAGTTAAACTTATTAAACCAGTTGCTATTGAAGAACAGCAAAGATTTGCTTTTAGAGAAGGAGGAAAGACTGTAGGAGCAGGAGTTATTACTAAGATTATAAAATAAGGCAATATTCTGCTTATTACTTTATAACCCTTATAATGTTTTCACCACAGCAAGGTGGTAGAGTATAATCTTGTTCATTTCTTACAATGATTACAGTGAATAAAGAAACTAAAAAAGTCTCCAAAAGAGGAGAAAATGCTGATAAACCAAAGATCCGTATTAAGATTCGCTCTTATGACCACAGAGTTATTGATGAGGTTCTCAAGACAATTATTGAAGCATTAGAGCGTTCAGGAGCAAAAACAAGCGGACCGATTTTTCTGCCAACAGAAAGAAAAGTTTATACAGTCTTAAAATCTACTTTTGTTCATAAGGATTCTCGAGATCAATACGAGATGAGGATTCATAAAAGGTTAGTAGATGTCACTGACTTTACCCCAGAAACAATAGAGGTATTAAGAAATCTCCGCTTGCCAAGTAGCGTGAATATTGAAATAAAGATGTAGAAAATCCAAGAGGGCCTCAGGATAACTTTAAGAACAAATCTTAAAGAGCGAACTGGGCTTTGGTTGCCCAGTTTTTTGAGTAAAAATTTTTTCTGATTTTTGATTATGGCGAAAATTTTGTCTTACAAACTTGGTATGTCACAGGTCTTTAGGGAAGACTATGTGATTCCTGTGACAAAATTACAGATTATAAAAGATAAAGAAGATATTGACTTGTCCTGGTTGGAGGAAGGCAAAAAGGTAGATGTAAGAGGTATATCTAAAGGTAAAGGATTTCAAGGTGTAGTAAAGAGGTATGGATTTCATGGTGCGCCGGCAAGCCATGGAACAAAGCATGCTCATCGTGAACCAGGATCAATAGGTGCTACTGGCCCGCAGAGAGTTTGGAAAGGGAAAAAAATGCCTGGTCGTATGGGAAATAAAAGAGTAACTGTAAAGAATTTAGAAGTAGTTGAATTTGATAAAGCAAAAGGCTTAGTTTTAGTTAAGGGAGCAGTTCCTGGAGCTGTGAAAAGCAAAGTTGAAATAATTTCAAAGGAATAATTATAAAAGGATATGGAGTTAGAAGTAAAGGTTTACAATAAAAAGGCAGAGGAAAAAGAAAAAAAGAAAATTAAGATTTTACCAGTATATTCTAAGACTGACAAAGATTTGGTTTCCTTTGTTTTAAGGGGAATGTTAGCTAATGCTAGGGCTCCTATTGCTCATGTTAAAACAAGAGGTGAAGTAAAAGGCGGTGGGAGAAAGCCATGGAGACAAAAAGGAACTGGTCGAGCTAGAGCAGGGTCTATTCGTAGTCCTTTGTGGAAAGGAGGGGGTGTAGTTTTTGGTCCTCAAAAACAAAGGAATTTTGCCCAGAAAATAAATAAAAAAATGAGAAAAAAGGCTTTGGCTTTAGCTTTGAAGGACAAGATCGAGCAGAATAAATTAATTATCTTAGAAACACCTGATTTTAATAAAACAAAGGATTTTTATAATTTTATTTTAAAAATTGTTGGCCAAGGAAAGAAAATAATTTATTTTATGGACCCAAGCGAAAAAAAGCTTGGTCGTTTTTTAAGAAACATTGCTGATTTGAAAGTCCTTTTCCCAGATACCTTAAATTTAAAGGATATACTTTGGGCTGATTTTTTGTTGTCTTCTTCTCTTGGTTTTAAAGATATTGAAAAAAGGTTAAATTCTCCTTTGGCTTCTTCGAAAAAGAAACAAGACAAAAGTGAAAAAATAAAAAAACAGAAGGTTAATTTAGGATAATATGAGTAAAGTAGTTTCTAAACAACCAACAGAGTATATTATTGAACCAGTAGTAACTGAAAAAGCTACAGAGTTGCAGAATTATAATATTTATACTTTTTGGGTTCACCCACAGGCTAATAAAGTTTTAATCAAGCAAGCAATAAAGAAAATGTATAATGTTCAGCCAGAGAAAATAAGGATTATTAATCTTAAAGGGAAAACAGTAAGATATGGAAGAAGCGTTGGTCGAACAAAAAAGAGAAAAAAAGCTTTAGTTTATATTCCAAAAACACAAAAAATAGACTTTTATAAAGGATGAGATGAGAGCCTGTAATGTTTCTTGACAAGTAAATGATAGTTATGTATACCTGAGGCATAAAAACAAGAAAAATCCGCTATACTGTAGATAAGCTTAAAGGAACAAAAACAAATATGTTAATCAGAACCTACAAATACAGAATATATCCAACTAAGACACAACAAACTCTTCTTGAAAAACAACTTTGTCTTTGTAGGTGGCTTTACAATCATTGCTTAGAACAAAGAAGAAATGCTTATGAAAAAGATAAAACAAAGATTTCTTGCTATGACCAGATAAAAGAAATACCAAAACTTAAAAAGGAAAGGCCAGAATTAAACCAAGTTTACTCTCAAACCCTTCAAGATGTAATTAGGAGATTAGATAAAGCTTTTCAAAATTTCTTTAAAAGAGTTGAAGAGAGTAAAAATGGAAAAAAGCAAAAACCAGGTTATCCCAGATTTAAAGGAAAGTATCGATATGATAGCATGGTTTATCCCCAATCAGGTTTTGAATTAAAAAATAACAAGCTTAATCTCTCAAAAATAGGTTCTCTTAAAATCAAACTTCATCGAGAGATTAAGGGGAATATTAAAGCCCTAATCATCAGAAGAACAAATACTAACAAATGGTTTGCTTGTTTTGCTGTAGAAATTAATCAAGAATTGCCAGTTAAGCCAAATATCAAGAACATCAAGGATAAAAATATACTCGGGATTGACCTGGGATTAGATAACTTTCTTACTACTGACAAAGAGGAGAAAATAGATAATCCTAGATATTTAAAAGAAACAGAAGAAAAACTGGCTAGAGTTCAAAGGTGGCATTCTAGAAAAAAACTAAAAAGCAAGAACAGAAATAAATCAAGAATAAAGTTAGCCAGATTGCATGAGAAAATTACCAATCAAAGATTAGATTTTCTTCACAAATTAAGTCATAAATTAGTAAGCAACTTTCAATTCATTGCCTTTGAGCAATTAAATATCAAAGGCATGAGCAAGAATAAATATCTTTCAAGGTCGATTGCTGATGCTTCTTGGGCAAGATTTCTCCAAATGCTTATCTACAAAGCGGAGGAAGCTGGTATATGGGCTATTGGAGTTAATCCCAAGAATACATCTCAAATATGTTCTGGTTGCGGAAATATTGTTGAAAAAACATTAGCCACCAGAATACATAAATGTCCTAAGTGCGGTTTAAGAATAGACAGAGACATTAATGCAGCCAGAAACATTCTTAATTTAGCTTTAAATACCCTAGGGACTAGGGGAATCAACGCCTGTGGAGTTGAGGGAATACCCTTGACTTTGAAGCAGGAAGCTTTACGCCGCTAGGTGTAGAGCAGTTCACAAAGGTTAATTTTGGATATAATGAAATACTATAAACCAACAACTCCATCTCGTCGTAAAGCAAGCGTGGTTGAAGCGCCAAAGCCTGTTGTTGAAGCTCCAAAATCTTTGAAAAAAGGGTCATTAAAAAGACAAGGGAGAAGTCAAGGGAAAGTTACAGTAAGGCATAGGGGAGGTGGAGCAAAAAGGCTTTATCGAAAAGTAGATTTTTATCAAAATAAATTTGATATCCCTGGACGGGTGGAAAGCTTGGAATATGACCCAAATAGAACAGCATGGATAGCTTTGGTTGTTTACAAAGATGGTGAAAAAAGGTATATTTTAGCTCCAGATAAAATAGGTTTAAAAACAGAAATTTATTCATCTTTGAAAAAAATTGAGCCTAAGATAGGGAATAGAATGCCTTTAAAATATATTCCCTATGGTGTGCCAATTCATAACCTTGAACTTGAACCATTAAAAGGAGGTAAATTGGTTCGTTCTGCTGGATCAGCTGCTTATATTTTAGGAATCGAGGGTAATTATGCTATTGTTAAAATGCCCTCAGGAGAAAGAAGAAAGATAAACAAGGAATGTTTGGCTACAGTTGGTGCAGTAAGTAATCCAGAAAATAAAAATGTAAGATATGGTAAAGCAGGAAGGATAAGACATTTAGGAATTCGTCCTTCAGTAAGAGGAAAAGCAATGAATCCTGTTGATCATCCACATGGAGGGGGAGAAGGTCATAGCCCTATTGGATTAAAGCATCCAAAAACTCCTTGGGGCAAACCAGCTTTAGGAGTTAAAACAAGAAAGAAAAAAAAGTGGACAAATAAATTTATTCTTCAAAGGAGAGCAAAGAAAAAGAAAAAGAAATAATAATTGTTTATAATTTAAAATAAAGAAATAAATTATGTCTCGGTCGCTAAAAAAAGGGGTTTGGGTAGATCCAAAATTACTTAAAAAAATTTCCCGGTTAAAACCAGGAGATAAGACTGTTATTAAAACATGGTCTAGGGATTCAACAATTGTCCCAGAAATGGTAGGTTTTACTATTGGAGTTCATAATGGTAAAACCCATGTTCCTGTTTTAATTACTGAGGCTATGATTGGCCATAAGTTGGGAGAATTTGCCCCAACTAGAAAGTTTATTAAGCATGGAGGAAAAATGCAGGAAAGATTAGAAAAAGAGGCTAAAAAGAAAGCTTCTTCATAGTAATCGTAAAAAGATTTTATGGATAAACAAGAAAGCAAACAAGTAGAAGTAAAAGCTAAGTTAAGGTATTTGAGAATGTCACCAAAAAAGGTGAGGGTTTTGACTTCTTTGATTCAAGGTATGGAAGTTGGCAGGGCATTGGATTATTTAGAAAATATTAACAAAAAAGCTTCACGTCCATTAAAGAAATTAATTAAGTCAGCTATAGCTAATGCTCAACATAATTTTAGTTTAAATCCAGAAATTCTTTTTATAAAAAAGATAGTAGCTAACCCAGGTCCAATGTTAAAAAGGTGGAGACCAAGGGCAATGGGGAGATCTGTTCTTATTCGTCGAAGAACTTCCCATTTAGAAGTTGTTTTATCCCCTTTAGCTGGTAAAGAAAAAGAGGCTTTTTTAAAAAAGAGCCAAGGGGAAGAAAAAGAGCATAAAGCATTAGAAGCAAAAGAAAAGCAGAAAAAAGAGAAAGTAGAGGAAAAAGGCTTAGAAGAGAAAAAAGAAAAGAAAGAAGAAAAAATTAAGAAGGAAGAAAAGAAACCCACTTCAAAAAAGAAAAAAGACAAGAAATCTTTTCATATTTTGCCTTTTAAGAAAGATAAAAATAAATTATCAGAAAAGAATAACAAAAAGTAGTTATTATGGGACAGAAAGTGCATCCAAAAATATTTCGTATACCCAAAGTAAAAGAATGGCAATCAAAATGGTTTGCTTTGGGGAAGGATTATGCAAAACTTCTTAAAGAAGATCAGTTAATTTATGATTATCTTGCTAAGAGATTAAAAGGTTCAGGTGTTTCTAATATTGAAATTAGTCGTACAGGCAACAACATAAAAGTTTTTATTTACACAGCTAAACCAGGTTTAGTTATTGGTCGTGGTGGTGTTGGTGCCCAGAATTTAAAGAAAGAATTGGAAGGTTTAATTGATAAGAATCAAGTTTTAGAACTGTCTGTTTTTGAAGAAAAGCAGCCAGAACTTTCAGCTGGTGTTTTAGTAGAAGAAGCAGTTAATGCTTTGGAAAAAAGGGTTCCTTATCGTCGAGTAATGAAAAGAATTATTGATAGAATTAGCAAAAGTAAAGCAAAAGGAGGGAAAATTATTTTAAAAGGACGTTTGGATGGGATAGAAATTGCCCGTTCTGAAAAAATGATTTACGGGAAAATGCCTCTTCATACTATAGATTCTGATATTGATTATGCTCAAGGAGTTGCTTTTACTACTTATGGGTGTGTAGGAGTAAAAGTTTGGATTTATAAAGGGACAGTAAGAAAAGAGGAAAAATAATTTAAAATTATGTTGGAACCAAAAAAACCAAAACATAGAAAAGTATTTAAAGGGAAAAGAAGAAAAAAAGGAATATCCAAAGGTGGGACAGAGCTTAGCTTTGGTGATTATGGATTAAAAAGTTTAGGAACAGCTTGGATTACTGCCCGTCAAATTGAGTCAGCTCGTCGAACAATAGCTCATTGTTTAAAAAAAGGAGGCAAGGTTTGGATAAGAATATTTCCTCATAAACCAGTAACAGCTAGAAGTGGTGAGGCAAGAATGGGAGGAGGCAAGGGTTCAACTGACCATTGGGTTTTTCCTGTTAAGCCAGGGAGGATTCTTTTTGAGATTGGCGGAGTTAGAGAGGAGTTAGCTAAAGAAGCCTTAAGATTAGCTGCTCATAAATTGCCAATAAAGACTGTTTTTATTAAAAGAGATTAGTTTATGAAGGCAAAAGAGTTGAAAAATTTGTCAAAAACAGAACTCTTAAGATTATTAAGAGAAGAGAAAGAAAAGCTTTCTCGTTTAAGGTTTGATGCTGCTTTAAAAAAATTGAAAAACGTTCGAGAAATTAGAAAAACCAGAAAAAACATTGCTCGGATATTAACAGTTCTTTCTTCTCTTTCAAAAAATTTTTTTGATAATAAAGAGGTTTCTAAAAAAGAATAAAATTTATGGGTAAAAAAACAGGAGAGAAAAAAAATAAAATAGTGAGAATGTTTGAAGGAACTGTAGTTAGCGACAAAATGGATAAAACCAGAGTCGTTGCAGTGGCTAGATTTAAAATGCATCCACTTTATAAGAAAAGATATAAAGTGACAAAGAAATATAAAGTTCATGATGAAAAAAATGAAACCAAGGTAGGCGATAAGGTCCTTTTTAGAGAGTGTCGTCCTTTGTCAGCGCAAAAAAGGTGGACTTTAGTAAAAATTTTAGAAAGAAAACAATAAGTTAAACTATGATTCAAGTTGGTACAATGTTAAATGTTGTTGATAATACTGGAGCAAAGTTGGCTCAGTGTATTCGTATACCAGGTGCTTCTTTTAGGCGTTATGCTTATTTAGGTGATGTAGTGACTGTTGCTATAAAAAAAGCAATACCTCACACTAGTGTTAAAAAAGGAGACATTGCTCATGGAGTTGTGGTTAGGGTTAGAAAAGAAGCAAGACGAAAGAATGGGACTTACATTCGCTTTGATGATAATGCTATAGTTCTGATTAACAAAGAAACAAAAGAGCCAAAAGGAAATCGTATTTTTGGGCCAGTTGCTCGTGAATTAAGAGAAAAAGGTTATTTGAAAATTATTGCCCTAGCTCCAGAAGTTTATTAATAGATATTTATGAAGATAAAAAAGAACGATCACGTTATAATACTTCAAGGAAAAGATAAAGGTAAAAAAGGGAAAATAGTCAGAGCCTTGCCAAAACAAGGTAAGGTGGTTGTTGAGGGTTTAAATTTGGTCAGCAAACACGTTCGCCCAAAGAGACAAGGGGAAAAAGGGCAGATTATAAAAATTGCTCGTCCTATTCCTTGCTCTAATGTTATGTTGATTTGCCCTCGTTGTCATCAGCCAATTAGGGTTGGCTACAAAATTTTGCCTAATGGCAAAAAAAAGCGTTGGTGTAGAAAATGTAAAGAAATAATTGATTAATTTATTACTGTTTAATTTCTATGAGATTAGAAGAGAAGTACAAAAAGCAAGTAATTCCTGAAATGAAAAAGATATTTTCCTATAAGAATAATTTAGCTGTTCCTAAGTTATATTCAATTACTGTTAATGTTGGTTTGAATCGGGCAAGAACTGAAAAGGATGCAAGTTATATTGAAAAAGTAGAAAAAAGCTTGATGCTGATTACTGGGCAAAAACCAGTTAAAGCTTTAGCAAAAAAATCAATTGCTGGATTTAAAATTCGTCAAGGAATACCAGTGGGAATGTTTGTAACCTTAAGAGGAAAAAGGATGTATGATTTTTTAGAGAAATTGATTGTTGCTACTTTGCCTAGAAAAAAAGATTTTAGAGGAATTTCATTAAAATCTGTAGATAAGGACGGGAATTTATCAATTGGATTAAAAGAACAGTTGGTTTTTCCTGAGGTAGATCCAGAAAAAGTTGATTTAGTTCATGGATTAGGAATAAGTATTAGAACTACTGCCAAGACAAGAGAGGAAGGAATAAAACTTTTAGAACTATTAGGAGTACCCTTTTCTAAAACGCTTAATGAGGATGTTAAAAAAGAAAAGAAAAATAAAGGTCATCAAGATAAATAATAGTTGTATGTAGAATATTCTAATAAAATTATGACTGACCCTATTGCTGACATGTTAACCCGGATAAGAAATGCTACTTTGGTTTCTAAAGAAAAAGTAGTAGTGCCTTATTCAAAGCTAAAATATGAGATACTAAAACTCTTAGAAGAGCAAGGATGGATAAAAAAAGTTAAGGTGGTTAATTCTAAGAAAAATAAAATATTTAAAGATATAGAAGTGATTTTAAAATACGGTGCAGAAGGGGAGCCTGTA
Organism: bacterium; assembly: GCA_021158435.1. Classification (GTDB taxonomy): domain Bacteria; phylum Patescibacteriota; class Patescibacteriia; order UBA2591; family MWDC01; genus MWDC01. The sequence continues at coordinate 41,662 of JAGGUQ010000005.1, read as the reverse complement.
ATAAAGGAAATAAAGAGAATTAGCCGTCCAGGGAGAAGAGTTTATAAATCTTATAAAGAAATTAAGCCTGTGCTTAATGGTTTTGGTATGGCAGTTATTTCTACTTCTTTAGGTTTGATGACCGATAAACAAGCAAGAAAAAGGAAGATAGGAGGGGAAATTCTTTTTGAAATTTCTTAAAGTTTGTTTAATATATGTCACGATTAGCTAAAAAACCTTTAATTGTCCCAGATGATGTTGAGGTAAAAATAGAACAAGACCAAGGGCAAAGGCTATTAAAAGTTTCAGGCCCTCTTGGTTCTTTAGAAAGAGCTTTGCCTCATTGTTTGATTGTTAATCAAAAGGGGAATTCTATTACCTTGAGGGTAAGAAATATTCAAAACAAGAAACAAAGAGCTATTTTAGGGACAATGGTTAGGGTATTAAATAATATGATTATTGGGGTGAAACAAGGCTTTGAGAAGTCATTAGAGCTGGTTGGTGTTGGTTATCGAGCTGAATTACAAGGAGATAAGTTAGTTCTTCAGTTGGGGTTTTCTCACCCAGTAGAATACGAAATTCCGCAAGGAATTAAAATTTCTGTAGAAAAGAATGTAGTTAAGATTCAAGGAGCGTCAAAAGAGTTGGTTGGGGAAACTGCAGCTCAAATAAGAAGGTTTAGACCTCCTGAACCGTATAAGGGTACAGGAATAAGATATGTTGGCGAAGAAATAAAAACTAAAGTCGGTAAAAAAGCTACAACTGCAGCTAAATAATAACTAAACTATGGCAAAAGATTTTAACAAGGAAAAGTGGGCCAAAAGAAAATTGAAAGCAAAAAGAGTTAGAACAAAGATAAAAAAAATTTCAGGATTAAAGTATCCCCGTCTTTCAGTTTTTCGTTCTAATCGTCATATTTATGCTCAATTAATTGATTTGTCTTCAGGTCATGTTTTGGCATCAGCTAGTGATATTGAAATTTCTTCAAAAGAAAAGAGCAAAAAAGCCGAATCAATAAATAAAACTGACTTAGCATTTAAAGTAGGGGAGCTTATTGCTAAAAAGGCAAAAGAAAAAAATATTACAAAAGTAGTTTTTGATAGAGGTTTTTATAAATATCATGGCCGGGTTAAAGCTTTAGCCGAAGGTGCCCGGAAAAATGGTTTGATTTTTTAAAAACTATGAGGAAAAAAGGAACAGAAAAAAATACAAAATCACAGGACAAAGAATTTGAAGAACAATTAATAGAAGTTAGAAGAGTAACTAGGACTGTTGCGGGTGGAAGAAGACTTTCCTTTCGAGCAACAGTAGTTATTGGTGATAAAAAAGGCAGAGTTGGTATGGGAATAGGGAAAAATCCGGATGTTTCAACTGCGATTAGTAAAGCTGTTAATAAGGCAAAAAAGAATTTAATTACTGTACCAATTAATGAACAGGGTAGTGTGCCTCATTTCTTGGAAGCTAAATTTAAAGCTAGTAAAGTTAGAATAAGGCCAGCACCAGAAGGATCAGGGCTTGTTGTAGGAGGTTCAATTAGAGCTCTTTTTGAGCTAGCAGGATACAGGAATGTGACAGCAAAGATATTAGGGTCAAAAAGCAAGATTAATAATTTAAAGGCTGTTCTTTTGGCTTTTCGTAAAATAAGAAAAAGGGACTTAAAATCTTCTAATAATGATAAATAATAATTAACTGTAGGATGGCTCTTAGTTTAGACAATTTATCTAAACAAAAATCTAGAAAAAAACCAAAAAGGGTAGGTAGAGGCAATGCTAGTGGAAAAGGTAATTATTCTACCCGAGGGATAAAAGGGCAAAGATCTCGTTCTGGTGGGAAAAAGGGTTTGAAAGTAAGAGGGTTAAAACCTTTAATTGCTCAGTTGCCAAAAGTAAGAGGCGCTGGTAATTTTATTTTAAGAAAAAATAAGAGGGATATAGAAATAGTAAATTTGGATGTTTTAGACAAAAAGTATAAACAAGGGGAAAAAATTAATCCTGAAGTTCTTTTTAGAGATAAGTTAATTAAGAATGAAAATTCTTTAGTTAAAGTTTTAGCTAGAGGGAAGCTGTCAAAAGGATTGGAAATAAGCGCTCACTTTTTTTCCAATAAAGCAAAAGAAGAAATTGCCAAAAGCGGAGGGAAGGCAATAATTCTTTCTAAGTAAAGTTTTATTAAATTTATAATTATGTTTGAAGTTTTTGCTCAGGCTTTTCGAATAAAAAATTTGAGAAAAAGGATCCTTTTTGTTTTAGCAATGCTTTGTGTTTTTAGATTTGCTGCCCACATTCCTTTACCAGGGATAGATTTAAAAGCATTAGAGGATTTCTTTTCTAATAATCAGCTTTTAGGAATGCTAAATTTGCTTTCTGGGGGAGCAATGGCAAGTTTTTCTATAGTTGCTTTAGGCCTTGCTCCTTATATTACTGCTTCAATTATTATTCAGCTTTTAACAATGGTAATTCCTTCTTTAGAAGAGCTAGCTAAGCAGGGTTCTCGAGGAAGAGAAAAAATCAATCAATATACCAATTTAGCTACTATACCTTTGGCTATGCTTCAGTCTTATGCAATGATTACCTTGCTTTCGAGAAGCCAGATGGGATTAATTAGCGGTTTAACAGGAATAAAATTAATAACAGCAATTGTAACTATGGCTGCTGGGACAATGTTTTTGGTTTGGATAGGAGAATTAATTACTGAAAAGCATATTGGCAATGGCATTTCCTTACTAATCTTAGCAGGGATTTTAGAAAGAATTCCTTTGTCTTTACAGAGGATGATTGTGACTTTTGAACCCAGCCAAATTACAAATTATATAATTTTTGTTATTTTAGCAGTTTTAACTATTGTTGCTGTTGTTTATTTGAGTGAAGGGCAGCGTCATATCCCTGTTTCTTATGCTCGGCGAATAAGAGGAAATAAGATGTATGGGGGTATGGATACTTATTTGCCTTTGCGAGTAAATCCTGTAGGGATGATTCCAATTATTTTTGCCATGGCTTTAGTTTTATTCCCTAGTTTAATTGGCCAATTTTTGGTGAGAAGTTCTGTATCTTGGGTTTCAAATTTGGGCAATGTTTTAATTAGTTTATTTCAAAATCAAGTTATTTATGGAATAATTTATTTTGCTCTAGTTTTTGCTTTTACCTATTTTTATACAAGCGTTATTTTCCATCCAGATCAAATTTCAGAAAATCTTCAACGTTCAGGAGCTTTTATACCTGGAATTCGTCCAGGGAAACCAACAACTGAATATCTATCTTTTACTACCCAAAGGATTTTGTTTTTTGGAGCTTTAGGATTAGGTATTATTGCTGTTTTGCCAGTAATTACTCGAGGTGTTTTTAAAGTGACGACCTTTACTGTTGGAGGTGCGGCTGTTCTAATTGTAGTAAGTGTTATTTTGGAAACAGTTAATCAATTAAAAGCTCAAATATCTGTTTATGAATATGAAGGGAAATAGAAATATTACCCTATGTTTTATTGGTCCTCCTGGTTCAGGAAAAGGGACTCAGACAAGGATGTTAGCTAAAGCAATGGGTTTTAAAGTTATAGAAGTTGGAGATTGTTTAAGAGATTTGTCTAAAACAAGAAGTGCTTTAGGTAGAAAGATAAAATCATATGTTGAAAAAGGGAAAATAGTACCAGTTGATATTATTGAGAATGTTTTAACTAAAGAGGTGAAAAAAATAAAAAAAGGGCAACCTCTTATTTTTGATGGCTTTCCGAGAACAAAAAAACAAGTTAAAGTTTTAGAAAAAATTTTGAAAGCTAATAAACGTTCTTTTGATGATTTTTATTTAGTTTATATATCTCTTCCCTTAAAAGAAGCAGTTAGTCGTTTAAGGAAGAGAAGAATGTGCGAGAAGTGCGAGTCTATTTTTATTAATGGAGTAACCATTCCTAAGGGAAGCAAGATTTGTCCTTTGTGTCATGGTAAAATAATTAGAAGAAGCGATGATAAACCTGAGGTGATTAGAAAAAGATTTCAGGTTTATAAGAAGCAAACAGAACCAGTTTTAGATTATTATAAAGGCACAGGCAAAATCATAAAAATAAATGGCAATCAGCCACCAGAAGCTGTGTTTAAAGAAATTAAAAAAAATTTGAAGCAGAAGATAGGTTAAAAGCTTACAAGGAAGAGTTTTTATAGTTATAATTAATATTAATAAAATAGAATGCGCATTCCAATAAAGACTGTTCAGGAAATAGAGCTAATGCGGCAGAGTGGGAAGATTTTGGCTGGACTTATTAGTAAATTAATAAAAGAAGTAAAACCAGGTATAACTACTTTAGATTTAGAGAAAATAGCTGAAGAGTATTTAGAGAAAGCAAAAGCTAAACCAGCTTTTAAGGGTTTTCCTTCAGAAGATAAGGGTGCTGAACCATATCCTTTTATTCTCTGCACTAGTTTAAATGAACAAGCAGTTCATGCTTTCCCAAGTTTAAGAAAGCTTAAACAAGGGGATATTTTAAGTATAGATGCTGGTGTAAATTTTAAAGGTTATTTTTCTGATATGGCGATAACTGTTCCTGTAGGAAAAATTTCTGAAGAGGCTTTACGTTTAATCAAAGTAAATCAACAAGCGCTTTATCGTGGTATTAGCAAAATTAAACCAGGTGCTTTTTTGGGAGATGTGTCTTCTGCTATTGAAAGTTGGGTTGAAAAAAATGGATTTTTTGTTTTAAAGGATTTAACTGGTCATGGTATTGGGAAGAAACTTCACGAACCACCAGTTATTTTTAATTATGGCAAACCCAAAACAGGCCCTAAACTTTTGAAAGGAATGTGTCTGGCAATTGAGCCAATAATTAGCACTTCTACAGAGGAGATAGAAGTATTAAAAGATGATGGGTGGACAATTGTTACAGCTAATGGGTGTTTATCATCTCATTTTGAGCATACTATTTTAGTTACAGAAAGTGGTTTTGAAATTTTAACTTCTTTAGAGGATTTATGAAGTTTTTAGGGATTGATTTTGGAGACAAATATGTTGGTTTATCTTTAGCTGAAGAGCCCCTTAATATTGCTTTTCCTTATAAAGTGGTAGAGAATAAGGGTAAAAAGAGTTTAGTATCTCAAATTTTAAAAATTATTCAGGAGCAAGGGGTTAATAAAGTAATTGTTGGATTGCCCTATGGATTAAGCGCAAATTTTACTGAACAAACAAGAAAAACAGAAAGTTTTGTTAATTTGTTAAAAGAGAGTATTGATATTCCTGTTGAAACTTTTGATGAGCGTTTGACAACAAAATCTATTTTGCAAAAAGGAGAAAAAATTTCTCATGATAGTTCTGCTGCCTTGATTTTGCAAAGATGGCTTGAAAAAAGGAAATTTTTAAATAAGCATTTATAATGTATTTATTCCTTTTTTTAATTTTAAGTTTTATTTTATCAATAGTTTTTACTTTAATAGTAAAAAGGATTGCTTTTAGGTACAATATTTTAGATTATCCAAACTCAGATTCTCGGAAAATACATAAAAAACCAACTCCTTTATTAGGAGGGACAGCAGTTTTCCTTTCTTTTATTTTAACAATATTTTTTTCTTATCTTTTTGGCTATTTGCCAAGCAAAAATATTCAATTAAAGAACTTAATCGGGCTAAGTATTTCTGGATTAATTCTTGTTATTGGCGGATTTTTAGATGATTGTTTCCATTTAAAGCCTAAGCAGCAAATAATTTGGCCGATTTTAGCCTCATTAGTTGTTATTGGTAGCGGTCTTGGCATTAATTATATTAACAATCCTTTTTCTCAAGGCTATATTCATTTTGACAGTTTAAAAATAGAGGTTTTTCGTTTTCATGGTCTGCCTTATTATTTTACTCCTTGGGCAGACATTTTTACTTTTATTTGGTTATTGGTTTTGTCTTATTCAACTAAATTACTCGATGGATTGGATGGTTTGGTTTCTGGGATGGGAATAATTGCTTGTTTAGTGATTTTTGGTCTTTGTTTATTTACGCAATTTTATCAGCCGGATGTAGGCTTGCTTGCTTTGATTTTTGCCGGGAGTTTAGCTGGGTTCCTTATTTTTAATTTTCACCCAGCTAAGATTTTCTTGGGAGAAGGGGGGAGTTTAATGGTTGGTTTTTATTTAGGGTGCCTTTCTCTTATTTCTGGAAGCAAAGTTGCGATAAGCTTTTTAGTTTTAGGAGTGGCAATTCTAGATGTAATTTGGGTCATTTTGTATAGAATTTTTAAAGAACATAAGTCTCCTTTTCTTGCTGGACAAGAACATTTTCATTTCCGTTTGTTAAAATTGGGGTTTTCTCACAAAGGAGCAGTATTTTTTCTTTGGATAATTAGTGCTTTATGGGGAGGGATTGCTTTGTTTTTTAGAACAAAAGTTAAGTTGATTTTGATTGTTTTACTAATAAGTCTTGTTTTGCTTTTTGATTTTTTAATGGAGTTTTGTTTTTTAAAAAATCGAGGAAAGGAAGGGAAAATGTCTTAAGGAATTTTCTTTACAAAAGGCTTTTTTTTGAGATAATTAAAGTATTATGAATGAAGACTCTCAAAAAGATGTAGTTTATTTTGGTCAAATTAACTACCGAAACACTCATCGGCGTTTTGGAATAAAAACTCCAGATCGTCGGCACCATATGTATTTGGTTGGGAAAACAGGGACAGGAAAGAGTACAATGTTAGAAAATATGATTTATCAGGATGTTAAAGCAGGGAGAGGTTTGGCTGTTATTGATCCGCATGGGGATTTAGCTGAGAAAGTTTTAAATTTTATTCCTTCTTATAGGGTTAATGATACAATTTATTTTAACCCAGCTGATATAGACTATCCCATTGCTTTTAATGTTTTAGAGCATGTTGATCCTTCTCAAAGGCATTTAGTGGCTTCAGGATTAATAGCTGTTTTTAAAAAGTTATGGGCAGATTCTTGGGGCCCAAGATTAGAATATGTTTTGCGTAATGCTATTTTAGCCCTTTTAGAATATCCAGGGAGTACTTTATTGGGTATTATGAGAATTCTTTCTGACAAAGATTTTAGAAAAAGGGTAGTTACTCATTTGACTGATCCTGTTGTTAGATCTTTTTGGGTAGATGAATTTTCTCGTTATCCAGATAGATTCCAGGTTGAGGCAATTTCTCCTATCCAGAATAAGGTTGGGCAGTTTTTGTCTACTTCTCTAATTAGGAATATTATTGGCCAGGTTAAGTCTAAAATTAGGTTAAGAGAGATAATGGATGAAGAGAAAATTCTTATTTTAAATTTATCTAAAGGTAGAATAGGAGAAGATGCCTCAGCTTTAATTGGAGCTATGATGATTACTAAAATTCAGTTAGCAGCAATGAGTAGAATTGATTTGCCAGAGAATCAAAGGAAAGATTTTTACCTTTATGTTGATGAGTTCCAAAACTTTGCTACAGAGGCTTTTGTTAATATTCTTTCTGAAGCAAGGAAATATCATTTAGGTTTAATTTTAGCCCATCAATATATTGATCAATTAGATACTAAGGTAAGATCAGCTATTTTAGGCAATGTTGGAACAATAGTTTGTTTTAGGGTTGGGCCAGAAGATGCAGAATTTTTAAGCAAGGAGTTTTATCCATTCTTTACCCCTGAGGATATGGTTAATTTAGATCAGTTTGAAATGTATGTTAAACTTATGGTTGATGGAGTAACTTCAGATCCTTTTTCAGCTATAGGTTTACCACCTTTGTCCAAACCAGAAGGTAATATTGAAAAGATTATTCGGGTTTCTCGGGAAAGGTATGCTTCGAAAAGAGAGGAAGTTGAAAGGAAAATATATATTTGGAGTACAAAGCAGGAGGAAAGCAAAACACCTGTTCCAAAAACTTCTGCTCGTTATGAAGCTAAATGTGATTCTTGCGGGGCAAAAGTTTTAGTTCCTTTTATCCCAGATGGAGTTAGGCCAGTGCTTTGTAAAAAGTGTCTTAAAGAATATAGGAGAAAAAAAGGTTCCTCTGATTTATCAAGTGGAGAAAAAAAGAATAGTTAAATTATTAGTTATATATGGATGATTCTAGTAGCAAATTAATTCGGGAAAAAATATTATCTTTTTTCTATTTTTCTTTTTTGACATTCATTGGCGTATTAATTGTTGTTTGGATATACTTCCGTTTAGGTATAGAGGAAACGGTTTCTTATATTTTATCTATTGGGACGTATAGGATAATTTTGCTTGGGTTTTTAGCTTTATTTAACATCTTTATTTTTGCTCTTCGTTGGAGATTAGTTTTAGAGAGTTTAGACAAAAGCAAAAAAAATATTTCAGTTATTTCTTTAATGAAAATAAGGCTATCTTGCCTTGCTGTTTCTTATATAACGCCAGGGACAAATTACGGAGGAGAAGTTGTTAGACCGTTTCTTTTAAAAGAAGAATTAAGAATACCTTTTAGTTATGGATTAGCTTCTATTATTATTGACAGGATAGTAGAAGGCATTGCTTTAGGGGTGCTTCTTTTTGTTTGTTCTTTATTTTTTCTTATAAAAAAGAGTTTTATTTGGGCTGGACTTTGTTTGCTGGTTAGCCTTTTAATGGGTTTTGCTTTTTATTTGCTTTTAAAGAAAAAAAAGCTGTCTTTATTATTTTATTGGATTTCAAAAATGTCCTTTGTCCAAAATAATCAGAATAATGTTAAACAAAGGATAAAGTCAATTGGTAGCGCTTCAATTGATTTTTTTCATAAAAGCAAAAAATCTGATTTCTGGACTTGTATTTTTCTTGAAGTGATTTACTTTTTGGTTTTAGGTATTCAGGCTCAATTTTTTCTTGGTTTTGTTGGCAAGGGAGTTTCTTTGTTTCATAGTCTAGTAGCAAGAATAGTTGCCACTTTAGGAGGGTTTTTCCCTGTTCCGGCAAGTATTGGTTTTTATGAAGGAGCTTATAGTTTAGGTTTTAGTAGTATTGGGGTTCCTGCTCGGCTAGGTTTGAGTTTTAGTTTAATTTGTCGATTTTTTGATTTTATTTCAGTAATTTTTGGTCTTATTTTCTTACTTCCTTATTTTAAAAAGGTCATATCTTTGGCTTTCAGTTATTTTTTAAAGTCAAATGGAAAAAATTACTTCAAGAGAAATCAGGAGTAAATTTTTGAATTTTTTTGAGAAGAATAAGCATCAAATAGTTCCAAGTTCATCTTTAATTCCAGCGGATACAACAGTTCTTTTTACTTCTGCTGGTATGCAGCAGTTCATTCCTTATTTTTTGGGTGATACTGTACCTCCTTTTAAAAGGGCAGCTAGCGCTCAAAAATGTTTTAGAACTTCAGATATTGAGGGAGTAGGGGACGAGTTTCATCATACCTTTTTTGAGATGTTAGGGAATTGGTCTTTTGGCGATTATTTCAAAGAAGGAGCAATTGTTTTAGCCTTGGAGTTGTTAAGAAAAGTTTTTTCTATTCCTTTGGACAGGTTATATATAACTGTTTTTAAAGGAGAAAAAGATATACCAAGAGATGAACAAGCTGCTCGCTTATGGAAAAAATATTCTATCCCAGATTCTCATATTTTTTGGTTTGGTAAAAAAGAGAATTTCTGGGGCCCAATTGCCTCATCTGGTCCTTGTGGGCCTTGTTCAGAAATATATTATGATCGGGGGAAAGAATGGGAAATTAGGCCTCATACTTTAAAAACTTGCGGCCCAAATTGTGGGTGTGGGAGGTTTGTTGAGATTTGGAATTTAGTTTTTATGGAATATAACCAGTTGGAATCAGGAAAATTAGAAAAGCTCAAAAAACATAATATTGATACTGGAGCTGGTTTAGAAAGATTGACTTGCATTCTTAATAATCTTTCTTCAGATTACCAAACAGATCTTTTTTTGCCTATAATGGATAAAATTAAGTTATTTGCTAAAAAGTCGAATTTGAATTATCAAAGAATTATTGCTGACCATATAAGGGCAAGCGTATTTTTAATTGCTGATGGGGTTTTGCCCGGGAAAGAGGAGAGGTCGTATGTTCTGCGTAGATTGATTAGACGTTCAATAAGATATGCAAATCTTTTGGGAATGCAGGGGAAAAATCTTCTTGATTTAGCTAAAGTAGTTATTGATAATTACAAAGATATTTATCCAGAGCTTCATTCCCATCAAGCAGATATTTTAACTGTTCTTGAAAATGAAGAGGAAAAGTTTAGTGTTTCTTTAAAACAAGGATTAAAGAAGTTTTGGCAGGTAGCAAACAAGACAAAAAATAAAGGATTAAAATTTATGGATTCTAAAGATGTTTTTCATCTTTATGATACTTATGGGATTCCTTTTGAGATAATTGAGCAAATGGCTAAAGAGGCGGGATTAAAAGTATCTTATCAGGATTTTAAGAAAGAGTTTTCTCGCCATCAGAGTGTTTCTAAAAAAGGAGCAGAAAAAAAGTTTCAAGGATTGAAATATTGGGGAGAAAAAGTTGCCCATTTGCATACAGCTACTCATCTTCTTCAGGCTGCTTTAAGAAAAGTTTTAGGAGAAGAAGTAAGACAGGCTGGTTCTGATATTAATATTGAAAGGTTAAGGTTTGATTTTACTTTCCCAAGAAAATTAACCCAAGAAGAATTAGAAAAAGTAGAGAAATTAGTTCAAGAAAAAATAAAAGAGGATCTGCCAGTTACTGAGGAGCAAATGACTTATGAAGAGGCGATTAAATTAGGAGCTTTAGCTTTTTTTAAGGAAAGATATCCTAAAATAGTAAAAGTTTATACTATTGGGGATCCTAAAAATCCTTTTTCAAGGGAAATTTGTGCTGGGCCTCATGTGAAAAGGACAGGGCAAATAGAAGATTTTAAGATTGTAAAACAGGAGTCAGTAGGAGCAGGTGTAAAAAGAATTAAGGCAACAGCAAAGAAAAAAGAGTAATTTATGTATAAAATAAAGATAGAAAAATTTGAAGGACCATTAGATTTGCTTAGCCAATTAATTGAAAAACAGGAATTAGATATTAGTGAAGTTTCTTTGGCTAAGGTTACTAGTGAATTCTTATCTTATATTCAGAACCAGAGCATTCCTCTTGAGGAATTAGCTGATTTTTTAGTTATTGCTGCTAAATTACTTTATTTAAAATCTAGAATTTTGTTGCCAGAATTTATTCAATCAGAAGATGAAGAAGGGGCTGATTTAGTTAAACAACTTCAGATTTATCAGGCTTATCGGCAAGCAAGAGAGCATATTCTTAGCTTAAACAAAACAAATACTTATTCTTTGAGAAGAACAGGTTTTTCTGAAAAACTTTTTACAGAAATAGATTTTCCTTTAGATATATCTTCCTCGAAGTTAAAAGAGGAAATAGAAAGATTGTTTTTTGTTTTTAAGGCTAATCAAGAAAAAAGAGCTTTTCGTTTAAAGGTAAGGGTAATATCTTTAGAAAAGAAAATAAAAGAAATTCTAAATGCTTTGACAAAAAATTCTTTGTTGATTTTAAATAACTTCTTTGAAAAAAAGCCAAAAGATGAAGCTATTGTTCTATTTTTAGCTGTTTTAGAATTAAATAAGCGTCAAATTGTTTCTGTTGAACAAAAGAAATTATTTGCTCCTATTTATGTCAGAAAAAAATAATTTAAAGAATAAAATAGAAAGCTTACTTTTTGTTTCTTTAAAGCCTTTATCAGTAGGGAAAATAGCTCGTATTCTGGAAGTCTCTAAAGAGAAAGTGCTAAAAAAAATAGATGAGTTAGCCAAAGATTTGGACGAAAGAGATTCAGGAATTCGCTTAATAAGAAGCGGAGAATATATAGAATTAGGAACTGATCCAAAGAATTTCCCAATTATAAAAAGGTTTTTGTCAGGTGTTATTAAAGAAGAGCTTACTCCTGCTGCTTTAGAAGCTTTAACTATTATTGCTTATAAAGGACCAATAACAGAAGAAGAGATTTCTTTTATTAGAGGTGTTAATTCTCAAATTATTTTAGGGCATCTTTTACGAAGGGATTTAATTTTAAAAAAAGGAGAACCACCTCGTTATATTGTTAGTCCGAAATTTCTTAGGCATTTAGGGATAAAAAGTGTAGAGGAATTGCCTGATTACAAAGAGTATAATCAGTTAGAAATAAATATGAATCAAGTATGAGTTATGAAGTTTTAGAACACTTAGCTGATTTAAAAATTCAAGCATCAGGCAAGGATTTAAAAGAGTTGTTTTCCGGTTTTGTAAAGGCAATTGCTGACAGTTCCCGTCCTAAAATAGTTGAACAAGAAAAAGTTGAAAGAAAAATTGAAAAAAAAGCAGAAAGCATAGATTTCTTGTTGATTGATTTCTTAAATGAAATTTTGTCTTTGTCCGATTTGTATAACGAGGTTTATTGTGAATCACAATTTGAGGTTTTAAAAGAAAACCAGTTAGTTTGTGTTTTAAAGGGCTATAAAGTCAAAGGTTTTGGCTTAGAAATAAAAGGAGCGACCTGGCATGATCTAAAAATAGAGAAACAAGGAGATTTATGGAAAGCTGAAGTTTTGTTTGACATATGATAGAAAGGAAACATATTAAGAAAATCAAACCATTTGTTTATGAGATCCCCAAATCATTTCGTAATGATATGAGGGTCCCTGCCCGCTTTTATGCTTCTGAAAAGATGTTAGATGACATATTAAGGGATGAATCGCTGGAGCAATTGGTTAACACAACAACATTATTGGGTATTCAAAAGTATGCTTTAGCAATGCCGGATATTCATTCAGGATATGGCCCTCCAATTGGAGGAGTTGGAGCAATAGAAGTTAATCAGGGAGTTATTTCACCGGGTTTTGTTGGTTATGATGAAAATTGTGGTTGCCGCCTTTTAATTTCAGAAAAGACAGAAAAAGAAATAAGGCCTTATTTAGAAAAACTTTCTAAAGAAATTCAAGAACAAATACCTTCTGGTTTAGGAAGGGGAAGGAGTGTTAAGTTAAGCATTCAGCAAATTGACAAGATTTTACAAGGAGGAGCTTATTATTTAGTTTCTCAGGGGTATGGTTTTGAGGAAGATATAGCAAATTGTGAACATCAAGGGAGAATGGAACAGGCGTCTGCTTCATGTGTTTCTGAAAGAGCAAAACAAAGGGGTAGAGATCAGGTAGGTACGCTTGGCTCTGGCAACCACTTTTGCGAAATTCAAAAAGTTGAAGAAATTTATGATGAACAGGCTGCTCGAGTTTTTGGTTTAAGCAAAGATAGAATAACTATAATGATTCACACTGGATCAAGAGGTTTGGGTCATCAGAATTGTACAGATTACTTAGGAGTAACCGTTAGAGCTTACCAAAAATACAAGATAAAATTGCCAGATAAAGAGTTAGCTTGCGTGCCTTTTAAATCTGAAGAAGGGCAAAGATTCTTCAAAGCTATGTCAGCTGCGTGCAATTATGCTTGGGCTAACCGTCAAATGATCACCCATTATGTAAGAAAATCTTGGGAAAAGGTTATTGGGAATTTCGGAGAGCTAAGACTTCTTTATGATGTTGCTCATAATATTGCTAAATTGGAAGAGCATTTAATTGATGGGAAAAAAGTGAAACTTTTAGTTCACCGGAAAGGGGCAACCCGTGCTTTCCCTCCAGGGTCCTTAGATATTCCAGAGAAATATAGAGAAGTTGGTCAACCTGTTTTAATCCCTGGTTCAATGGGTTCTTATTCCTATATCTTAAAAGGAGTGTCAACAGCTGAGGAGACATTTTTTTCCACTTGTCATGGGGCAGGGAGGAGGATGTCCAGAAAATCAGCCCTTCGGCAAATTAATGGGAGAGAGGTTGTTGAAAAGTTAAAGAAACAGGGAATAATAGTAAGATGTTATTCTTTAAAAGGCATAGCTGAAGAAGCTCCTTTGGCTTATAAAGATATTGATGAAGTTGTTGAGATTGTGGATAAAGCTGGTTTGTCCAAGAAAGTAGCTAAATTAAAGCCATTAGCAGTTATAAAAGGAGAATAGAGATTATTTTTGTAGGTTTACATTTTTCTTCAGTTTTTTATAATAAAAGAACTTGTACTTAAAGGTTAAAATAGGTTTATTATATTAAGTGTTTTTTAAGAGAATAATATGCCAGAGAAAGAAATAGGTAAAATCACTCATTATTTTAGTAAAATTAATGTGGCTGTTGTAGAATTGAGCGATAATCTTAGAAAAGGGGAGACAATACATATTGTTGGCGGTAAGGGAGCAAGAGATTTTACTCAAAAAGTTACTTCAATGCAAATAGAGCATGAAAGCATTGATGAGGCAAAAAAAGGAGAAGCAATAGGCTTAAAAGTGGATGAACCAGTAAAAGAAGGTGATAAAGTATATAAAGTAGAAGAGGGGGAAGAATAATTTTAATTAATTTTTTATGGCAAAAATAAAGGATATTTTAGCCCGGGAAATATTAGATTCACGGGGCAATCCTACTGTTGAAGCAATTATAATTTTAGAAACAGGTATTTGGGCAACTGGTTCAGCTCCAGCAGGAGCAAGTATTGGAAAATATGAAGCTCGAGAATTAAGGGACAATGATCCTAACCGTTTTTTAGGAAAGGGAGTAAAAAAAGCAGTTAGTAATATAAAAGAAAAAATAGCTCCAGCTTTAAGGGGTAAAGAAGTGACTGCTCAGCGTCAGATAGATGATTTGCTTTGTCAGTTAGATGGGACCCCTCAAAAAAGCAATTTAGGAGCAAACAGTATTTTAGCTGTTTCTTTAGGAATTGCCCGAGCTGCTTCTTTGTCTTTAAGAGTGCCATTGTTTGAGTATTTAAGAAATACTTTTTGGCCAGAAATTCAGGATTATTCTTTGCCAACCCCTCTTTTTAATGTAATTAATGGAGGTAAGCATTCAGATTCTGGTTTGAGTATCCAGGAATTTATGATTATTCCTAAAGCAGATCTTTCCTTTAAAGAAAAAGTTAGAGTTGGCGCTGAGGTATTTTATGCTTTAAGAGATGTTTTATCTAAAACAGGTTATAGTTTTGCTTGTGGTGATGAGGGGGGTTTTGCTCCAAAACTTGGTTCAACAAAAAGGGTTTTGGATATTTTTAGTCAAATAGCTAATTACACAAAACATTCCTTGGGAGAAGAAGTCTTTTTTGGTTTTGATGTGGCAGCTAGCCATTTTTATTCTTCTGAAAAGAAAATCTATAATTTTGAAGGTAAGAAAAGAAAATCAGAGTGGATGTTGAACCTTTACAAGAATTATATAAAAAAATATCCCCTTCTTATTATTGAGGATCCTTTTGATGAAGATGATTGGGATTACTGGGCAAAGCTTACTGCTCAAGTCCAAGTTTTAGACCCAAATGTCCTTATTGTTGGTGATGACCTTTTAACAACTAATGTTGAGCGTTTAAAAAAAGCTATTGAATTGAAATCAGCAAATGCTATTTTAATCAAGCCAAACCAAGCAGGGACACTTTCTGAAACAGTTGATTGTATAAATACTGCTCGTTCTGCTAATTGGAAGTTTGTTATTTCTCATCGCTCAGGAGAAACTAATGACACTTTTATTTCAGATTTAGCAGTGGCTAGTAATGCTCCTTTTATAAAGGCAGGAGCACCGAATAGAGGTGAAAGGGTAGCCAAATATAATAGATTAATGGAAATAGAAGAATTTTTCCTCTAAAGTTTTTATACTTTTTTGTTTTTTATACTGATTTTTCTAGTTTTTTCCTGCTGACCTAAGGTAAATTTGATAATTATTAAAGATTTATTTTTGAAAAATTTTTCTACTTTTTCTATCCATTCAATTACAATTACATTGTCTTCAGTTAAAAGTTCGGTGATTCCTAATTGTTCTAAATCTTGAGGAGAATTTAATCGCCAGGCATCTAAGTGAATAAGCTGTTTTACAGCTTTTTTATTTGTTTTATAGAATTTCATTAAAACAAATGAAGGGCTAGTAATTTTTTCTTTAATTTTTAGTCCTTTAGCTAATCCTTGAACAAAAACAGTTTTCCCACTACCTAAGGGTCCAGTAAGTCCAATAATTTCTCCGCCTTTTAGTTTTTTGGCAAAGTTTTCAGCAATTTTTTTTGTTTGTTCAGGACTTTTAGTAATAATATTCATAGAATTTATTTAATTAAGTTCTAAAATTTAAGGCAAATCCCATTCCCGGAGGCAGTCTCCGGAGGTAGACTCCGGGAAAGTCTCCAGGAAAGTCCTAGTAATAGTTATAGAATTTATTTATTTTAAACTGAGTGAAGGGTCAGGCTGGATTTTTAGGGAATACTTTTTTGCTTTTTGTTTTTGTTCTTGACTTAAGGTTTGCCAGCGGGCATATCCAGCCAGGGCAATCATTACTGCATTATCAGTAGCTAATTTTTTCCTAGGGACAAAAAAATTAACTTTTGATTTTTTTGCTTGTTTTTTGAGAGATTCGCGAAGAAATTCATTAGCTGCTACTCCACCAACTAATAAAAGGGATTTAACATTATAGCTTCTAACTGCTTTCATTGTTTTTTGAACTAAAACATCAACAATTGCTTGTTCTATTTCAGCACAAACTTCTTCTAAGGGAAATTTTTCTTTTCTTAGCTTATAAATTAGAGCAGTTTTTAAACCAGAAAAACTGAAATTAAAATCATTTTTAGAAAGCATTGGTCTAGGGAGGTAAATGCTTGGCTTTTTATTTTTATGTGCATTTCTCCATTTTGTAGCTATTTTTGAAATAATTGGACCTCCTGGATAGCCAAGATTTAAAAATTGTGCTGCTTTATCAAAGCATTCTCCAGCAGCATCATCAAGGGTTGAGCCAATTTGAGTATACCTAAAAGGTTTTTGGATTAAAACAAGTAAAGTGTGTCCGCCAGAAACAATTAAACTTAGGGCAGGATATTTAATTTTTTGGATATTTTTAATACTAAATATATGGCCCTCTAAGTGATTAATCCCTAAAATAGGGATTTTTTCAAGATAGCTGAGAGTTTTAGCTAATTCTACACCAACAAGTAGGGATGGCATTAATCCTGGACCTTTGGTTACAGCAATTAAGTTTATTTTTTTAAGGTCTTTCCTTTTAATAATTTTTTGTGTTAAAGGAATAATTTTTTCAAGATGGGCTCTAGCTGCTAATTCAGGAACTACTCCGCCAAAAGGTTGGTGGATTTTGATTTGGGAATAGGTAATGTGTTTTATTGTCTTGATTTTATCCTTGTTTGTTTTAATTAAAGCTAAGGAGGTTTCGTCACAACTTGTTTCAATTCCCAAGATAAGCATATTTTTAGGAGTTTTATTAAATTAAAAACATGTGAACCACTCTACATCCTGGACATCCCGGAGGTAGACTCCGGAATCTCTTTCTCCGGAATCCCTTTAAATTATAGTATTTTTTAGGGATTTTAGCAATTTTAAAAGGGAGTATAGACTTTTTTAAAGGGTGTGGTATTATGTAAAAAACAAGCATTATTATGAATCAAAGAATTTTTTTAGAAAAGAAAATTCCTAATGGACCACGTTTAATTTTAGTTCCCCGTAAGAATGTTCCTAGTTTAACAGTTTTGGTAGCAGTTCCTGTTGGGTCTCGCTATGAATCAGATAACTTAAGGGGGGTTTCTCATTTTATTGAACATTTATTATTTAAAGGAACGAAAAAACGTCCAGATACATTAGCTTTGACTAGAGAGTTAGATTGTTTAGGAGCAGAATACAATGCTTATACAGCCAAAGATAGAACAGCTTATCATATTAAAACAATTAAAAAAAACCAGGAAAAAGCTTTGGATATTCTTTCAGATATGTTTTTTGATTCTTTGTGTAGGAAAGAAGATTTTTTGAAGGAAAAGGATGTAATTATTGAAGAAATAAAAATGTATAAAGAAAATCCTCTTTTTTATATAGATGATGTTTTTGAACAAACACTTTATGGCAGTCATTCCTTAGGGAAGATGATTAGTGGTGAAATAGGGGATATAAAAAAATTGAGTTTAAAAAAATTACTTGAATTTAAAAATAATTTTTATCAACCAGACAAAATTGTAATTGTTTTGGCAGGGAACATTCAACCTAATTCAGAAGAATTAATTAAAAAGTATTTTTTCCCAAGGAAAAAGATAACAAGAAAAGAAAAGGGATTTATTAGTTTCACAAAAAAACGTCCTTGTTTTAAGATGAAAAAGGTAGTTAAAGAAGTTGATCAAGTGCAAATAGCTTTAGGGGGTATTAGTTATCCTTATAATGATGAAAGAAATTATCCCTTATCTTTACTTGCGGTTATTTTGGGGGGATATATGAGTTCTCGTTTGTTTTTGAAAGTAAGGGTAGAAAAAGGTTTAGCTTATTTTGTAAGAATGGATATAAATATTTACGAGGATACAGGTAGTTTTGCTGTTTGGGCAGGTGTAGATAAAGCTAAGGTCAAAGAAGCAGTTAAGGTTATTTTAGAGGAATTTTTTAGAGTAAAAAAAGAATTGATAACAAAAGAAGAAATACAAAGAGCAAAAACGTTTTATGAAGGCAGAACAAAGATACAAATGGAGAACAGTGATTTTCTTGCTTCGTTTTTTGCAAGAGAGGCGATGTTTTCTAAAAAGATTTTAACTCCTTTGGAGAAGATAGAAAAAATTAAAAAAGTTACCCCTGAACAGATTCAAGAGGTAGCTAAAGAATTATTTAGGCCAGACAATTTAGCCCTGTCTTTAATTGGACCCTTTAAAGGGAAAGTTTTTAAGAATATATTTTAGTTTAATTTTAAATAAAATCTTATGGCAGAAGAAACAAAATTAATTAAAATTGATTTTCTTTCTATTTTAAAAATAGCCCTTTTAGTTTTAGGTATTTTGATTGTTTATTTTTTGAGAGACATAATTTTAATGTTTGTTGTTGCTTTGCTTTTGGCAACAGTTATGTCTCCAGCTGTAGATTGGTTTGAGAAAAAGAAAATTCCCCGTTGGCTAGGGAGCTTAATTATTTACTTAATAGTACTTTCTATTGTTATTGGATTGATTCTAATTGCTCTTCCAATTATCAAGAGTGAAAGCAGATTGTTTTTGTATAATTTGCCAGATTTTGTTCGTTCTTTAGTTAATTTTTTCCAAAAATCTCCCCAAGGGTTGCCTTTTGGAGATTGGTTTAGTGGTAGAACAGGGAGTATTTATAGTTTTTTCTCAACTTTGACAGGTCAGATTTTTAGTATTTTTATGATTTTTGTTCTTGCTTTTTATATTTCTGTAGAGAAAAGAGAAGTAAGAAATTTGTTGCTTTCAATTGTCCCTAAAGAATATCATCATTTTGTTGAAAATTTTTTAGCTGCCAGTCAAGAAAAAATTGGCGCTTGGGGTAGAGGGATGTTAATTTTATCTTTAACTATCGGAATTTTATCGTATATTGGCTTGACTATTTTGGGAGTTAGGTTTGCTTTAATTTTAGCGTTAATTGCTGCTTTAACAGAAATTATTCCTTGGATAGGACCTTGGTTAGGAGCAATCCCAGCTCTTATTGTTGGATTTGCAGATTCCTTCTTAAAAGGAATTTTAGTTGGAGTTCTTTATTTAGTAATTCAGCAGTTAGAAAATACTTTTATTGCTCCTTATGTAATGAAGAAATCCGTTGGCTTAAAGCCATTAGTTACAATTTTAGTTCTTCTTGTTGGGGGTAAGGTTGCTGGTTTATGGGGAATGATTCTTTCTGTGCCAGTAACAACACTTATTTTTATTCTTGTTAATACCTGGTTTAAAGAAAAAGAAAGAAGAGGTGCTTTTTTAAAAGTAAAAAAATAAAATAATTTAAATATGTCTTATTATCAGCAAAGATTGGTTAAGAAAATTAAGAGGGTTATTGCAGAAAAAGTTCAAAGTTTTATTGAAGAAGAAATAGGGGAGGACGTACTAGTGAATATTATAGAGGTGAAAATAGACAAAGATTTGGAACAAGCACGTGTTTATTTTAATGTTTATCCTTTGGAAAAAAGAGAAAAGGTTGAGGAAATTTTTCAGGAAAACAAGAAGTATTTCCGTTATGTTTTAGGGCAAAGTATTAGATCTTTTAGAGTTCCTAAAGTAAAGTTTATACTTGTTAAAGGTTAAAATTTAGCCGAGTATTGCGCCAATTATTTGTTGATAGCCATTTAAAAAATCTTTAGCACTTACAGGCTTTTTCCCTTGAATTTGAATTTTTTCAACAATAAGAATACCTTGTCCTGTTCCTATACAAAATTCCTTATTTTCATTTAAGAACACTCTGCCTGGAGTTGTTTTTTTTATTTGGTTTTTTACAACTTTTGCTTTAAGAATTTTTATTATTTTATTATCCCATTTTGTATAAGCTGATGGCCAGGGAGTAAAAGCTCTGGTCATTCTTTCAATAAACTCTGCTGAATTGTTCCAATTAATTTCTCCATGTTTTTTTTGAATTATTTTTGTATAAGTTGCTTGGCTGTCTTTTTGAGGAATAGGAGTTATTTTTTTGTTTAACCATAAAGGAATAGTTTTTAGGAGAGTTTTTGCTGACAAGTAGGCTAATTTAGAAGATAGTTCTGGGGCAGTTATTGATTTGGGGTTTATTTTTATTTTTTCTTGAGCAACAATTGGGCCGTGATCCATTTTTTCATCCATTAGGATGATGGAAATTCCTGTTATTTTGTCATTATTTAAAATTGTAAATTGGACAGGAGAAGCGCCACGATATTTTGGCAAAAGAGATGGATGAATATTAAGTGATCCAAATTGAGGAAGATTAATTATTTCAAGGGGAAGAATTTTCCCATAACCAGCTAAGATGAACAATTCAGGTTTAAACTTTTTTAGCAAGTTTACAAATTGAAGGTTATTGCTAATATCTTCAGGTTGAAGAACTTTTAAGTTGTATTTTAAAGAAATTTCTTTTACTGGTGAAAAAGATACCTTTTTCCCTCTTCCTTGAGGTTTATCTGGTTGAGTAATAACAGCATGTGGAAAAAGATTATTTTTTACAAGTTCTTCTAAAATGATTGCCCCAAATAAGGCAGTTCCCCAGAAAACATAATTTAGGTTTTTTGAATTTTTTTCAGCCATATATAATTTTTTATTTTTTTCATTATAAAGAACCTCTTGACAAAAACAATAGGATTTCTAAGCTAAGAATAGTTTATATAGTAGTTATAAATATTTAGCCTATGCATCTTATCCCAACTGTTGTTGAAAAATCTGATTTTGGAGAACGTGCTTATGATATTTATTCCCGTTTACTTAAGGAAAGGATAATCTTTCTTGGCTCACCTATTGATGATGCTGTAGCAAATACTGTTATTGCTCAGCTTTTGTTTTTGGAAAGTGAAGACAAGAATAAAGATATAAAATTGTATTTGAACACACCAGGAGGTTCAGTTACTGCTGGATTGGCAATTTATGATACAATGAGATATGTTAAACCTGATGTTGTTACAATTTGTGTTGGAACAGCTGCCTCAATGGGAGCAGTACTTTTAGCTGCTGGAGCAAAGAATAAAAGGTTTGCTTTACCCAATGCTGAGATAATGCTTCATCAGGTTATGGGAGGAACTGAGGGCGCAGCAATAGATATTAAAATAAGAGCAGAACACATTTTGAAGGTAAGAGATAGGATTAATCATATTCTAGCTAAACATACTGGTCAGTCTTTAAAAAAGATTGTTCGAGATACAGATAGAGATTTTTATATGACCGCTGAACAAGCTAAAGCTTACGGGATTATTGATAAGGTGATAAAGTAGTAAAATAAATGAATTTTAAATCTTTATTAAAGAAGTTAATTCCTTCAAAACTCTTATATTTTTACCACTATTTTTTAGCTCGTTTTTCTGTTTTACTTTATTTTAATCCTTGTTCAAAACTGAAGGTGATTGGAGTTACTGGAACAGCAGGTAAGTCTACAGTTGTTTGGTTGACTGGTAATATATTTGAATTAGCTGGGATAAAAACTGGTTGGGTTTCAACAATTAGTTTTAAGATAGGGGATAAACAAATTCCTAATTCTCTTAAAATGACCATGCCTGGTCGGTTTTTTTTATCTCGTGCTCTTTATAAGATGGTAAAATCTAATAAGGAATTTGCAATAATAGAAACGTCTTCTCAGGGAATTATTCAGGCAAGACATTTAGCAGTTAATTATGATGTAGTTGCTTTTACTAACCTTTCCCCAGAACATATAGAGGCTCATAAAGGTTTTGAAAATTATAAAAGAGCAAAAGGGGAATTGTTTGCTTATCTTTCTCGTTGTCCTCGGAAAATGATTAAAGGAGAAAAAATTCCTAAAGTAATAGTAGTGAATTTAGATGATGATTTTGCGGATTATTTCCTTAGTTTTAGGGCGGACAAATATTATGGTTATACTTTAGGAAAGATTAAAGCAAGTAAAGATTTATTAGAAAAGAGGCATGTTAAAGTTTTTAAAGCAGAAAATATTTGTATTTATGAAGATTATATAGAATTTGAAGTTCTAGGTTATAAATTTAAATCTTATTTACCTGGAGAGTTTAATGTTTACAATGTTTTGGCTAGTTTGTGTTTAGCTGATTTTGCCGGGCTTAGTTTTGGTGTTTTTAAAGAATGTTTAGAAAAGATAAAATCAGTTCCAGGTAGAATGGAATGTATTTTAAAAGAACCTTTTAGTGTTTATATTGATTATGCTCATACTCCTGAAGAATTGGAAAAGGTTTATCAGACATTGTCTCAGGATAAAAGTAAATTAATTTGTGTTTTAGGATCTGCTGGTGGGGGAAGGGATAAATGGAAAAGAGAAAAATTAGGAGAAATTGCTTTTAATTATTGTCAGGATATTATTTTAACCAATGAAGATCCTTATGATGAAGATCCAGAAAAGATTATTCTAGATATAGAAAAAGGAATAAAAAAGGAATCTCTTCAATCTTTAGGGAAAAATTTGTTTAAGGTTTTAGATAGAAAAAAAGCAATTGAAAAAGCAATTTCTTTAGCCAAGCCAAAAGATAAAATTGTAATTACTGGTAAGGGTTCAGAATTGGCAATTATGGGACCAAATAATACTCAAATTCCTTGGAATGATAAGCAGGTTTGTTTAGAAATTTTAAAAAACAAAAAATTAGATTGTGGATAATTTGTGGAAAGCTTCGTTTTGCCCATTAATAATGGGCATTTTAAGACTCTTGACAAATTTTACAAAAAAGGTTAAAGTGGAAAAAGTATAATAAAATAAAATATTCTTTTTAGAAAAGACTTTTGCTAAGGGCTCTTAGTGTTATTTTTTATTGTTTTATTTTTTTACTTATTTAATCTTGCCTACTAAATTTACACTAACCTATGCCTGAGAATAAAACTCGTCAATATTTTCCCAGTGCATTTGAATATCCAGAAGTTTGGCCATTAACAGATTTGACTCGAATCCAAAAGGATTCTTATCAATACTTTTTGACAAAAGGGATAGGAGATATTTTGAAAGAGTTTTCCCCAATTAATGACTATACAGGTAAAAAGTATAGTCTATATTTTTTATCTCACCGTTTGGATGAACCAAAGTTTGATGAGCAAACTTGCCGAGAAAAAAATTTAACCTATCAAGCAGCCTTAAGAGTAAAAGTTAAACTGGTTGATAAGGAAAAAAATCGCACTCAAACAGAAGAAGTTTATTTTGGAGATATCCCTTTGGTTACTGAAAGAGGCACATTTATTATTAATGGAATAGAAAGAGCAGTAGTTCAACAGTTGCTCCGTTCACCAGGAGTTTTTTTCACGCGCGATTTTAATAGAGGTATTCCTCTTTACGGAGCTAAAGTTATTCCAGATAGAGGTTCTTGGATTGAATTTGAAACTGACCCTAAAAATATAGTTTGGGTAAGAATTGACAGGCGAAGAAAGTCAGTTGCAACTGCTCTTTTAAGGGCTTTTGGTTTAGGCACAGATGAAGAACTTTTGGATACCTTTAAAGATGAGTTAACTTATGAAAGAGGAGCAGAAATTTTAAAAGCAACTATGGGAAAAGATCCCTCATCTTCAGAAGATGAGGGAATGATTGAAATTTATAGACACTTAAGGCCTAATGAACCTCCTGTTTTAGATAATGCTCGTTCTTTTTTCCAATCAATGTTTTTTAATCCTCGCAGATACAGTTTAGGCGTTGCAGGTAGGTATAAAATGAACCAGCGTTTAGGAATAAAGGAAGATGTAACTACAACTCTTCTTCGAAAAGAAGATTTAGTTGCAATTTTCAAAGAAATAATCCGTTTAAGTGTAGAAAAAGGAGAACCGGATGATATAGATCATTTAGCTAATCGTCGTTTAAGAGTGGTAGGAGAATTGTGTTTGTCCCGATTTAGAATAGGAATGACAAGAATGGAGAGGATTTGCTTAGATAAGATGAGCAGCATTACTGAGAAGAAAGTAATGCCAAGTCAGTTAATTTCTCCTCATCCCTTATCTAATAGTATAAGGGAATTTTTTGCTTTGGGCCAGCTATCTCAGTTTATGGATCAAACTAATCCTTTAGCTGAGTTAGAGCATAAAAGAAGATTAACCGTTGTTGGCCCAGGAGGTTTGAAAAGAGAAAGAGCAGGGATAGAGGTTAGAGATGTTCATCCAAGCTTTTATGGAAGAATCTGCCCAATTACTACTTCAGAGGGACAAAATGTTGGTTTAGTTGGGCACTTAGCTACTTATGCTTTAGTTAATGAAAAAGGATTTTTAGTAACCCCTTACCGGAAGGTTGAAAAGGGTAAGTTAACAGATAAGATAGTTTACCTTGATGCTTATGAGGAGGAAAAATATATTATAGCTCCTTATTCTACAAAAGTTTATAAAAACAAGATAGTTGAGCCATATATTGAAGCTAGAGTAAAGGGTAGACCTGGTTTTTGCCACAGAGAAGAAGTAGATTTTATTGATGTAGCAAACAATCAAATAGTAAGCAGTGCTTCATCTTTAATTCCATTTTTAGAACATGATGATGGTGTTAGGGCTTTGATGGGAACAAATATGCAAAGACAAGCTGTTCCTCTTATTTTGCCGGAAGCTCCTTTAGTTGGGACAGGTATGGAAAAGTATATAGCTTTAAATTCCGGCTATACTATTTATGCTGATAAAACAGCAAAAATAACTGAGTTAGACGGAGGAGAAATTACATTAAAAGATTCTTCTGGCCATAAACAGACAATAAAACTTAAAAAATATACAAGATCTAATTATGACACTTGTCTTTCCCAGACAATAAGTCAGGACTTAGATGTTGGGAAAACAGTGAAAAAAGGAGATTTGTTGGTTGACGGCCCAGCTATGGAAAGAGGAGAGCTTGCTTTAGGAAGAAATTTGCTTTGCGCTTTTATTCCCTGGAAGGGCTATAATTACGAAGATGCAATTATTATATCCTCTCGTTTAGTCGAAGAGGATATTTTAACTTCAATTCATATTAAAGAATATACAGTTGATGTAAGAAACACCCGGTTCGGAGAAGAAGTTACAACCAGAGATATCCCAAATGTAAGTCAGGAGAAATTAGCTAATTTAGACGAAGACGGGATTATTCGCTTAGGAGCAGAAGTTAAATCCGGAGATATTTTAGTAGGAAAGATTACTCCAAAAGGAGAAACAGAACTTTCTGCTGAAGAAAAGCTTCTTCAGGCTATTTTTGGAGAAAAAATAAGGGATGTAAGAGACACCTCTTTGTACTTGGAGCACGGAGAACATGGGAGGGTTATTGGTATAAAAGTTTTTTCTAGAGAAGCTGGAGACAAATTAGAACCAGGTGTTATTAAATCAATCACTGTTTGTGTTGCTGATATGAGGAAGATTCAGGTAGGAGACAAGATGGCTAATCGTCATGGGAATAAGGGTGTTATTTCTAAAATAGTCCCCAAAGAAGACATGCCATATCTTGAGGATGGAAGGGTTGTAGATATTATTCTTAATCCATTAGGGGTTATTTCCAGAATGAACTTAGGACAGATTTTGGAAATGGCTTTAGGCTTAGCTGCAGAAAAATTGGGGTACAAGGTAGCAACCCCAATTTTTAGCGGGATAAAAGAAGAAGAAATTCAGCAAGAGTTGATTAAAGCAGGTTTTAGGCCAGATGGAAAAATGAAAGTTTATGATGGACTTACTGGAGAACCTTATTCAGAACCTATAGCTGTAGGTTATATGTATATGATGAAATTAAATCACTTAGTTGAAGATAAAATTCATCAACGTTCAATTGGCCCTTATTCTTTGATAACCCAACAGCCGCTTGGAGGACGAGCTCAATCTGGAGGACAAAGATTTGGAGAAATGGAGGTTTGGGCATTGGAAGGATATGGGGCTGCTTATACACTTCAAGAAATGTTAACAATAAAGTCTGATGATGTTCCAGGAAGAATTAGTGCTTATGAGTCTATTATCCGAGGAGAACCAATTCAAGAAGTTAACATACCAGAATCATTTAATATTTTAATTCGTGAATTAAAGGGCTTGTGTTTAGATGTTCAAATTGAAAAAGAATATAACTAAATACAATTATGGCGATTTTGTCTTCAATTAAAACAATAGCTTTAGAAGATAGACAAAAGAAAAGAAAGTCATTTAAACTTTCCTCAATTGCTTTAAAAATTGCTTCCCCAGAAGAGATTTTATCTTGGTCTTCCGGTGAAGTTCTTCGTCCAGAAACTATAAATTACAGAAGCCAAAAGCCAGAAAGAGATGGCTTGTTTTGTCAGAAGATTTTTGGACCAGTAAAAGACTGGGAATGCGCTTGTGGGAAGTATAAAAAGATTCGTTATCGAGGAATAGTTTGTGAGCGATGTGGAGTAGAAGTAACCCGTTCTATTGTTCGAAGAGAAAGAATGGGTCATATTAAATTAGCCAGCCCAGTAGTTCATATTTGGTTTTTTAAAGGGGTTCCTTCCCACATAGGATTGCTTTTGGGATTATCTGTTCAATCATTAGAAAAAATAATATATTTTGCTAGTTTTGTTATTACTGAAGTTGATGAGAAAATAAAAAAGGAAACATTAGAAAAATTAAAAGCAGAGTTTAAAGAAAGAAAGACCCAGATAAAGAAAGATGAGAAATTAAGCAAAAAAGAAAAAGAGGAAGAAATTCAAAAAATTACTACTGCTTACAGGGAAACAGAAAAGGAAATAAAAGGAATAGTTTTAAAAAGACTTCTTTCTGAATTAGAGTACCATGATCTTTCCTTAAAATACGGGCACTTCTTTACAGCTAAAATGGGTGCAGAAGCAATTTTAGACCTTCTTTCTAAACTTGATTTAAGAAAACTTATTGCTGATTTGGAAAAAGAAAAAAAGAAAACAACTAATGATTCTCAGCGAAAAAGAATTACAAAAGTAATTAAAGTAGCAAGCAGTTTTCTTAAAAACAAAATTAAGCCAGAATGGATGGTTTTGAGAGTTATTCCTGTTATCCCTCCTGATTTACGTCCTCTTGTTCAGTTGGATGGAGGACGTTTTGCTTCTTCAGATTTAAATGATTTGTATCGTCGAGTGATTAATAGAAATAACCGCTTGAAACACTTGATGGAATTAAATGCTCCAGAAGTTATTTTAAGGAATGAAAAAAGAATGCTTCAGGAAGCAGTAGATGCTTTGTTGGACAATGAAATGCGTTCTAGCAAAACAACATCTGCTTCCAGCGGGCAAGCTCGACCACTTAAATCTTTAGCTGATATTTTAAGAGGTAAACAGGGGAGATTTCGCCAGAATCTTTTAGGGAAAAGAGTAGATTATTCAGGCCGTTCAGTTATTGTTGTTAATCCTAATCTTAAGTTAGATGAGTGTGGTTTGCCAAAAGTAATGGCTTTAGAATTGTATAAGCCATTTATTGCTTCTCGTTTAATAAAAGAGGGCATTGTACATAATGTTAGGAGCGCTAATCATATGGTAGATGATAAAAGAGAAGAAGTATTCCCGATATTAGAAGAAATTGTTAAAGATTCTTATGTAATGCTAAACAGAGCGCCAACTCTTCATCGGATTAGCATTCAAGCCTTTCGCCCAGTTTTAGTTGAAGGTAAAGCTATTCAAATTCATCCTTTGGTTTGTCCTGCTTTTAATGCTGACTTTGATGGAGATATGATGGCAGTTTTTTTGCCTATTTCTGAGAAAGCCTGTCAAGAAGTTAGAGACCTTATTCTTTCTACAAACAATCTTTTGAAGCCAGCAAATGGTGAAGCAATAGTTACCCCTCCTAAAGATATGGTTTGGGGTGCTTATTGGATGACCTCTTTAAAACCAGCTGATGATAAGGAAAGACCTTCTTCCTTGAAGATTTTTTCTAGTCCTGAAGAAGCTTTTTTTGCTTATGAAACAGGCAAAATAGACATTCGCCAGCTTATTAAAGTAAAACTAGAGCAGGATGATGATAAAGTAACTGAAACCAGTGTTGGTAGATTAATTTTTTCACAAATTATTCCAAAAGAATTGTATAATCTTTCAGAGGTTGTTGATAAAAGGAAATTAGCAGAAATTGTTCGTTTATGTTATGAGAAGTATGGCAAGGAAAAAACAAGTGAGGTTTTAGATAAGATTAAAGAAGTGACGCTCTTTTATCTTACCCGTTCAGGCCTTTCTATAGGGATTTCTGATTTTCCAGGCATTTCTAAGAAATATGATTTCATTCGTCAAGGTGAGAAAAAAGTTCAGGAGATAGAAAAACTTTTTGAACAAGGATTATTAACTGAAGATGAAAGATATCGTCAAGTAATTAATGTTTGGTTAGAAGTAGGGGATGAGATTGCAAAAATATGTCGCCAGTCATTAGAACCTAAGCATACTACTTTATCAATGATAACTTCAGGGGCTAGAGGTTCTTGGTCTCAGTTAACGCAGATGATAGGGATGAAAGGTATTGTTGCTTCTCCAACTGGCCGATTAATAGAGCTTCCAATTATCTCTTCTTACAAAGAAGGGCTTAGTGTTTTAGAGTACTTCATTTCAACTCATGGTTCTAGAAAGGGTATTGCTGACACTGCTTTAAGAACTCCAGCTGCAGGTTATTTAACTAGACGATTAGTTGATGTTGCCCAAGATGTTCTTGTTACTGAGGAAGATTGTCATGATGAACAAGGGCTAAAAATAACCAGGGAGGAATGTAAAGAAATGAGCCTTAGATGGAGTGAAAGAATATTTGGCCGTGTTTTAGCAAAGGATGTAATTGATCCTAAAACAAAAAAGAAAATTGCTTCCAAAGGAGATATGGTTGATAGAAAGCTTGCTTTGGAAATTGATCAAGTTGATCCAGATGAGGTTTGGATTCGTTCAGTTTTAACTTGTAAAACTAGGCGAGGAGTATGTGCTAAATGTTATGGTTATGATTTAGCAAATCTAAAGCCGGTTAAATTAGGAGCAACTGTTGGAGTTGTTGCTGCTCAAAGTATTGGGGAGCCTGGTATGCAGTTAATTTTAAGAACATTCCATACAGGTGGTGTTGCTGGAGAAGATATTGTTCAAGGTCTTCCTCGAGTAGAAGAGCTTTTTGAGGCCCGTCCTCCAAAGAGAAAGGCTATTTTAGCTCGTTATCCTGGGGTTGTTTCTGAAATAGATGAGAAGAACAAAGAAATTAAACTTGAGTATGATATAAAACAAAGGCAAGAAATACAAGTTCCAGAAGGATATAGTGTAAAAGTTAGAGATTCTCAGTTGGTATTTCCTGGCGATGTTTTAGCTCAGAAAGGGAAGGATGTAGAAGAAAGGATTGTTGCTAAAATTAAAGCAAAGGTAAAATTAGAAGATAAAAAAATTATTCTTGTTTCTGATGAAAAAAGAACAGAAGTCTATGATATTGCTGGTTATTCTCCTTGGGTTGAAAAAGGACAAAAGATCCAGCCAGGAGATGTTTTAACCAATGGGCATTTAGATTTACATGAATATTATAGTTTGAAAGGAAAACTTGACACTCAGAAATACATCTTGAGAGAAATACAATATGTTTACAGTTCTTATGGCCAGACAATTAATCCAAAGCACATTGAGGTAATTGTTCGCCAGATGTTCTCCCGCCTTTTAGTTGTTGATGGAGGAGACACAGATTTATTGCCTGGAGAAATAGTTCCTCGAGCATATTTTGAGGAAATGAATGAAGAGGCTTTGAAAAAGAATAAAAATGCTCAATTAGCCAAAGGAAGAGAATTGCTTTTGGGAATATCTCGAGTTTCTTTGAGCACAGATTCTTGGCTAGCTGCAGCTTCTTTCCAGGAAACTTCTCGCGTCCTTATCAATGCAGCAGTTACTGGGAAAAAGGATTATTTCAGAGGATTAAAAGAAAATGTAATTGTTGGTCAGCTTATTCCAGTTAATATACAACCTAAAAAGGATAAAGAAGAAAAGACAAAAAAAGAACAAAAAAAGAAGTAATATTGAGTTAATTTTTGATATTAAATAGTGGAAAAAGCTCCTTGGAAAAGGGGCTTTTTCACTTTATTTTCTTTGTTATAATGATATACTAAGAAGGTATAGATACTTTATATTTATTTTATTATGGCTAACAAAAAATCAAGAAAAAGAAAAGAAAGAAAGGGAAGTTCTTCTAGGTTAAGTAAAACCAAGAAAAGGAGAATGGAGCCAAAAAATCAGGAGAAGGTAGAGGATGGATTTTTAAAGTATAAAATATTGGGTTTGTTTTTAATAGTGATTGCTATAGTGTTTTTGCTTGGTTTTTTAAGGCTAGCTGGGGTTGCTGGAAATAAAATGAGTCTGGCTTTAGAAAGCGTTCTAGGTTGGGCAAGCTGGGGATTTTTGCTAGTTTTGATTTTTGGAGCAAGAATATTCTTTGGAGCAAGTCGTTTTAATAAAATAAAATTGGCCTGGATTGGCTTGTTATTAATTTTTCTGGGCTTAACAGCAATTCTTCATTTGATGGTAATTGATGATCCTTTAGCAGTAAAGAATAAGCAAGGAGGAGGTTATTTGGGGTTTGTTTTAACTTGGCCCTTTTTTCAAATTTTTGGTTTTTGGGCTAGTTTAGTAATTTTTCTGGCAGTTATTGCTGCTGGTTTTATTTTTATTTTTAGCTCTCGGTATCCTAAAGAAGAGCAAGAAGAAGAGCAAGAAGAAAAAGAAGATCTTTTGCCCTTAAAAGTAAAAATAAATAAAAAGAAATTAAAGCAAAAAGCAATTTTACCTAGTTCAAACAAAAAAACAGTTTCTTTAAAATTGAAAAAAGATGTTGAGCCTTTGGCTGAAAGTAATTTTATAAAAAAAGTTAAACCAACGCCTTCAACTTATCCTCTTAATCTTTTAGAGTTTTCAGAAAAAACTTGTGATCCAGGAGATATTGAAGAAACAAAGGAAATTATTAGGAAAACTTTGGAAAGTTTTTCTATCCCTGTTGAAATGGGGGAGGTCCAAGTAGGCCCCACTGTTACTCAATATACTCTTCGGCCAGCTCAAGGGATTAAGCTTTCTCAAATTACTTCTCTTTCCAATGATCTTGCCTTAGCTTTGGCTCGGCATCCAATTAGAATTGAGGCGCCTATTCCAGGAAAGTCATTTGTTGGTATTGAAGTGCCTAACCAGAAAGGCAGTATAGTTCGTTTAAAAGATCTGTTGGTGCTTAAAGAATTTACTCAGCAAGCGTCAAGATTAACCCTTGCTTTAGGAAAGGATGTTGCTGGAAGAGTTTATTTTGATGATTTAGTTAAAATGCCTCATCTTTTGATAGCTGGGGCAACAGGTTCAGGAAAAACAGTAATGCTAAATTCAATTATTTTAACTTTGCTTTACCAAAATTCTTCAGCAGATTTGAGGTTTGTTTTAATTGATCCGAAAAGGGTAGAACTTACACTATATAAAAATCTTCCACATTTATTAACTGTTCCTTTGACAGATGTAAATAAAGCTTTAAGCGCTTTAAAATGGCTTTTAAAGGAAATGACCCGACGTTTTGAAACTTTAGAGGAGCATAAGAAAAGGAATATAGAAGATTATAATAATCAAGAGGGCGTAGAAAAACTTCCTTATATTGTAGTGGTAATTGATGAGTTGGCTGATTTAATGGTTGCTGCTGCTCATGAGGTTGAAACTTGTATTGTTCGTTTAACTCAAATGGCTAGAGCTACAGGAATTCATTTAATTTTAGCTACTCAAAGGCCATCAGTTGATGTTATTACAGGGTTAATTAAAGCAAATATTACTAATAGGATAGCTTTTTCTGTAGCTTCAATGGCTGATTCAAGAACTATTTTAGATTTTTCTGGAGCAGAAAAATTGCTTGGTCAGGGCGATATGCTTTATATTTCTCCTCGTCTTTCTCGACCAAAGAGATTGCAAGCTCCATATATTTCAGATAAAGAAATAAAAAACGTAGTAAGTTATTTAAGCCAAGAGCAAGAACAAGAAGATTATGTGGATATTGAGCAGGAATTATCAGAGAGTTTAGCTTCTAATGGATTAAAAGGATTAGGGGCTGAAGAAGATGAACTTTTAGATCAGGCAAGAGAAGAGGTTTTAAAAGCAAATAAAGCTTCAGCTACTTTTCTTCAAAGGAGACTAAGAATTGGTTATGCTCGTGCTGCTCGGTTGTTGGATCTTTTGGAACAGGAAGGAACAGTAGGTCCAGCTGAAGGGTCGCGTCCTAGGCAAGTTTTTAGAAAACAAGAAGAGGAATAATTTTTATGAAAGTACAAACTAAGTTAATAACCCCTAAGAATATAGGGAACATTTTAAAAGAAAAAAGGCAGGAAAAAGGTATTAGTTTAGAGTTTCTAGAAAAAGAGCTAAGAATAGGTAAAATTTACCTTTCTGCTTTAGAGCAAGGAGATTATGAAAAACTGCCAAGTAAAGTATATGCAGTTAATTTTTTAAGAAGATACTTAGATTTTTTAGGAATAGAAAATAAGGAAGAGATTTTGTCCCGTTTTGAGGAGGAATCAAGTTTTTATTTCCAGGATATTCATTTTAGAAAAAAGG
The DNA here is from genome assembly GCA_021158435.1 of bacterium. Classification (GTDB taxonomy): domain Bacteria; phylum Patescibacteriota; class Patescibacteriia; order UBA2591; family MWDC01; genus MWDC01. The sequence continues at coordinate 8,967 of JAGGUQ010000005.1, read as the reverse complement.
AATCAAAAGTTAAAAAAGTAAGTTTTTTCTATTTTTATATACCTTTAGTTGTTTTGACTGTTGCTTTATTTAGTTTTGTTTTTTTCAAAATACTGCCTATTTTCCAGCCGCCGTTTTTAGAAGTTTATTCTCCATTAGATAACCAGATTGTTTACAAAGAGCCCCTTCTTTTAGTTAAAGGAAAAACAGAAGAAAGAAATGCCTATCTTTATATCAATGGACATTTAATAGAAAATTTTAAAGGGGGTGATTTTGAAGAATATATTAGTCTTAATCCTGGTCTTAATATTATTGAAGTTGCTGTTAAAAAAGAGCATTCAAGTTTTAGAAAAGTAACCCGAAAAGTTGTTTTTGTTGAAAATCCTCCAGAAAATTAATAAATAGTTGACTTTTTATATTTTTTTAGTTATCCTTAAGAAAACCTTATTTATTTACTTTTATGTCTAAAAAACAAGAAACAAATCAACCTTCTCCTGAGCAAAGAAGAAAAGCTGCTCAAGCAGCTATTGATTTGATTAAGAATAAGTTTGGAGAAGGGTCAATTATGAGATTGGGAGAAGCGAGAAAAATGAACGTTGAGGTAATTCCTACTGGATGTTTAGCTCTTGATTTAGCTTTGGGAGTTGGAGGAATCCCTCGAGGAAGGATTATTGAAGTTTTTGGTCCAGAAATGAGTGGTAAGTCTACTCTTTGTCTCCATATTTTGGCTGAAGTTCAAAAAAAAGGAGGAGTTGCTGCTTATGTTGATGCTGAGCATGCTCTTGATCCTGATTATGCTAAACGTTTAGGTGTAAATGTTGACGATCTTTTAATTTCTCAGCCAGATACAGGAGAGCAAGCCTTAGAAATAGTTGAGACATTAGTTCGTTCAAATGGAGTAGATGCTATAGTTGTTGATTCTGTTGCTGCTTTAACCCCAGAAGCTGAAATTAGAGGAGAAATGGGAGAACAACATTTAGGAAGACAAGCTCGTTTAATGAGCCAGGGTTGTAGGAAATTGGCTTCAATTGTTGATAAAACAAAAACAGTAGTAATTTTTATTAATCAGATTCGTCAGAAAATAGGGGTGATGTTTGGCAATCCTGAAACAACCCCAGGAGGTTTAGCTCTTAAATTTTATTCTTCAGTTAGAATTAGAGTAGAAAAAAAGGCTCAAATAAAGAAAGGAGACGAGATAATAGGGAATAGAGTAAGGGCAAAAATAGTTAAGAATAAAGTAGCGCCTCCTTTTAAGGTTTGTGAGTTTGATATAATTTACGGGCAAGGAATTTCTAAAGAAAGTGATTTAATTGATACAGGAATAAAGTATGGTGTTATTAAGCAATCAGGAAGGACATTAAGTTTTGGGGAAGTTAAGATTGGTGTTGGTAAAGAAGCATCAAAAAAGTTTCTTAAAGATAATCCAAAAATTGCTGCAGAAATTCGAAAAAAGATTTTAGAACAAGCAAAAAAAGAATAGTAGTCTGGATTTGTATAATTTTAAAAACTGGTCCTTTAAGGATCAGTTTTTTCTTTTATAAGAAAGCTTTTAACTAACTAAACCTTTTTTGAGTAAGCTTCAATTTCCTTTATTAAGTTATTCTTAAAATTTTTGAGTATCGAGTAATGACTGCGAGGTAAAAAGTTTTTTAAATCCTTTTTAAAATCTGTCTTTGTTCTTTTAAGTTTTAGTAAAATTTGTGGTAATACATCTTTTTGTTTAGGACTAAGCATTCTATTATTTAGGAAGAAGTAGAAATCATACCAATCACGCGCTTTCGCTCGTGAAAGTAGAGCATTAATTTTTCCCTTAATTATTTCTTCTATCGGTAGGTGGATAATGTCGTAATATGGGATATACTCATTTTTAATTCTGGAAATTTCTGCTTTTAGTCTTTGTTTGCTTTGTCTAAAGGAGATTTCTACTTTAATTGATATTTTAAATTCCAGAAACGAGAAGTTAAGATTCGCCAAATATCCCCCAGGTGTTTTTTTGGCTTCATTAATATCAGTTTTAAAGCCCCAATTATTTAAGTTGACCAGCGTTTTGGTCAGAATATTCTTAATTTCATAGTAAGTAATGCGATGAATGCCCGTAAAATCCAAATCTTCAGAGAATCTTGGGCTGTGATAGATAATTCTTAAAGCAGTTCCGCCTTTAAATAGAAGCTTTTCAGCCCCTTCTAATTTGTACAGTTCGGATAATAAGCAATGTTGGACATATTCTCTGGCGGTAACCGTTGGGCTTGTTTGCCCTCTAATAGATAATCTCTTTATTTCTTCGGCGCTTATCATATATGTTGTTTAACAATTTTATCAATGAGTTTCTCTTAAATAATTTTGCATAGTTAAGCATTTTTTCTTTTGTTAGATTGTGTATGTTCAGGCGGTCGTAAATTACCTTTTTCCCTAAGTCAACAAAATAAAGATAATCAATAAAAGCTTTTTCTGGTTCAGCGATTAGAACGATATTCCCGTTTAAGTATTTTTTTATATAACCAGTAAAAGAAGATTTTTTGATTCTACTATAAGTATAAGATACATTATTAATAATAAATTCTCGAGTTGTTTTTGTTGTAACAGAGGTTACACTATAAACAGTATCAGGAATAATATGATAATACATCATTGCGTATTCTAAGGAAACGTAGGATGGTTGGTAAACTCGATTAGCGATTTCTAACTCAGAGGGTGGATGATGTTTCATAGAATAAAGTCCTTTTCTTAATTTAATAAAAAAGCCCTTTTTTAAGTTATAATTTATAAAAAAAGCAGCTGCCTCCTTTGTCACTTTAAAAATTTGTCTAAATTCAAGAGGAGAAAATATTAAAATATTTCTTCGTAACAATTCTTCTTCTACCTTAAAGGAGGTTAATTTCTTTTTTGTAAGCCTCTTTCTTATAGCCATTTCAGTTATATTAGTTTATTCTAAAGTAAATGAAATGGGTATATTTATTATATACCCATCTTATTTTATATCAAGAGAGCTAAATCTGAATATAAACTTTTCTAATTCCGTCTAATTCCGGAGTACCTCCGGAGACTGCCTCCGGGAAGTCTCTCCGGGAAGTTTGGGGGTCTGGATTAAAGTCTTCCTTTGTTTTTTTCTACATATTCTGCTCCAAAAGCCCAGAAAATGCCAATAAATAGTCCTAATATTCCAGCAATAATTGTATTTAGTAAGACATTTGGTTTAAATGGTTTATCTGGAATTTCAGGAGATACAACTACTTCACTCATTTTCATTCCATATTTTTTTTCATATTCTTTTTGTTGGATGGTTTTATCTAAATTAAGTTTTTCTTGTTCTAAGGAAAGAATTTGAGATTCTTTGTCTTCTTTTTGTTTTTTTGCTTCAGCTAGTAGATTGATATATGATTGGGCAATTAGACCTTGGGCTTCGGATTCAGTGCCTGTTCTTTTGTTAATTTCTTGTTCATAAAAAGAGATATCATTTTTTATTTGTTCCAAGCTTTGTTTGGCAGCCTCAAGATTTTTTTCAATTTTTTGTTTTTGTTCTTTAAGGTTTTCAATTTCTGTATTTATTAAATCTTCAGCCTGTTTAAGTTTTTCTTGATGAGAAGAAAGTAAAATATTATTAAGAGTAGAGATAATTTGATAGGATTCTTCAGGAGAAGTACTTTGAGCAGATATTTTTATTAAATCTTCTTCTGGTTGTTTTTCTAATTTTATATTATTCCTTAGATTATCAATTTTATTTTTTGAATTTTCTGTATCCCAATTTAATGCTTTGGCAATTTCAGAAAGTATACTTTCTTGTTTTAAAGCAATAGCAATATCACTTATTTGTTCAATATTTTTTCCGTTTATTTCCCCTATTTTAATTAAAATGCTTGATTGGTAAATTTTTGGTAGGACAAATAAAGAAATAAGGCTGGTTCCTAAAACAGCAATGATTGTAATAATGATTACACCTATTTTTCTTTTCCAAATAACTTTTAGATAGTCTATCAAGTCAATCTCGTCTTCATCGAGGTAAGGTTTGGGTGTTGTTTCCAAAACAGGGCTTTCTTCAATGGATTTTTCTAAGGTGTTTTTTTCTTGGGGGTTTTGATAGTTTTCTTCCATAGTAATTTGTTTTAATAAGATTATTTTATTAGATTAGAGCTGATTGTCAACTGGTAGGCGAATAGGATGGGACAATTTCTTTAAGAATTTTTATTATTTCCTCTTTGTTTAAAGTTTCAATTGTTGTTTTTAGTTTTTTTAGATGTTCACTTAGTTTTTGTTCGTTAATTTCAGGAAGTTTAGCAATAAAAATTTTTTCGTGCTTAGTTGGAATTTCTTTTTTAGTTAAAATTTCCTCAAATAGTTTTTCTCCTGGTCTGGGCTTGGTGAAAACAATAGGAATATCTACATCAGGCTGATAACCGGCTAATTTAATCATTTCTTTTGCTAAATCAACAATTTTTATAGGTTGACCCATATCTAATACAAAGATTTCGCCACCTTTGGAAATTGCAGCAGCCTGCATTACTAGTAAACAGGCTTCAGAAGTTACCATAAAATAGCGTTTCATTTCTGGGTCAGTTACTTCAACAGGTCCGCCTTTTTTTATTTGTTTTTCAAAGATACCAACTACATTTCCCTGTGAATCTAATACATTACCAAATCTTACAGCGCAAAAGAGAGTAGAGGGATTCCCTTGTGATTTATTTAACCATTGACAAATCATTTCACCAATTCGTTTTGTTGCCCCCATTACAGATGTAGGGTTCACTGCTTTATCGGTTGAGATAAAGACGAATTTTTTTACCTTATATTTTATAGATGCTTGAGCGACATTTAAAGTTCCGAAAATATTGTTTTTTACTGCTTCATCAGGGTGTTTTTCCATTAGTGGAACATGTTTGTAAGCTGCGGCATGAAAAACTACGTCTGGCTTGTATTGATTAAAGATTCGCTCAATTTTATTTTTGTCGCAAATATCAGCAATAACAAAAGATTGATCTACTTTTATTTTTGATAGCTCTCTTTCTAAATTAAAAATTCCTGTTTCATTTTGATCTAATCCAATGAGATGAGCAGGTTTAAATTTAAGAACTTGCCTACATAAATAAGAGCCAATTGATCCAGCTGCTCCAGTAACTAAAATTTTTTTGCCACTAATGAATTCTTCTATAGTTGAAGTATCAATAGAAACAGTATCCCTTGTTAATAAATCTTCAATACTAATATCTCTAATATTAGATAAACTAACTTTACCTTCAATAATTTCTTCTCTTGAGGGGATAATTTTTATTTTATTTATTTTAGCTTGACGGCAAATTTCTACAGTTTGTTTGATAATTTTTGCTCCAACTGAAGGAAGAGCAATAATTACTTCTTCTATTTTATTTTGTTTAACAATTTCAGGGATATCTTTTCTTTTGCCTAAAATGGGATAACCATGAATAGTGCTTTTTTGTTTATCTTCTGCATCATCAATAAATCCAATTAGGTTATAACCTTTAGTTTTTAAAATAGCTCGACATAATTCTTCTCCAGCTTCTCCAGCTCCAACAATTAGAACCCTTTTGCCGTTTTTGTTGGGTTTTTTAATAGATTCAGTAAAAATTCTTTTGCTAGCCCTTGAACCACAAATAAACAAGAGAGTTAAAAAGTAGTTTATAAAAATAATGGAGCGGGGGAATCCAGAAAAAGGTTCTATATCACGGAAAATAAATAAGCTGGCAGTGATTAAAAGACAGGCAAAAGTTACTGACTTAATAATTTTATAGAGTTCTCTAATTCCAATATAGCTCCAATTAAAACGGTATAAGCCTTGCCAATAGAAAATCGGCAAATTAAAAATTAAACCTAAGAAGATCAGAAGATGGAAGTTTTTTAAATAGCGAACAGGGATATGCCCCTCAAAACGAGTTAGAAAGGATATCCAGGCAATAAAAATAATGCCTAAAACATCTCCTATGAAAAAAAGAATTTTTTTATGTTTATGGGCGAATTTAATCATTTTTGAAAAAACTCTTAATAGTTGTAGTTATGTATTTTAGTTCTTTAAGACTGATTTCAGGGTATATTGGAAGAGAAAGCACTTGTTTGGATATTTTTTCTGTATTAGGAAGATGTATGTGTTTATAGCCTAATTTTTTGAAAGCAGTATATTTATGGACTGGTTTAAAATATATTTTACAGCTGATACCTTTTTTCTGAAGGTATTTTAGAAGTTTATTTCTTTTATTTTTTAAAACTCTTATTGTATAAAGTTGATATACTGGATAGTAATTTTGATTTGGTTGTTCAAAAACTATAATTTCTTTATTTTTTTTGAGATTTTCATTTAAATATTTTGCTTTTTCTCTTCTTTTTTTAATAATCCAATTTGTCTTTTTTAACTGACTGAGCCCTAAAGCAGCTAACATTGTTGGCATTCTTAGGTTATATCCAGGGGTTATGTAATCTACATTAGATTTTATGCTTTTTTGCCCATAGGAACGGATAAGTTTTGCTTTTTTGTAGATTTCACGACTATTGGTAATAATTGCTCCGCCTTCTCCTGTGGTAAAAATTTTGTTTTGACAGAAGCTTAAAATGCTTGCCTTCCCAAAGGTCCCAACATATTTATTTTTTATCTTTGCTCCAAACGATTCAGCCACATCTTCAATTAAGCTTATTTTATATTCTTTTGCTATTTTTTTAAGTTTATTAATTTGGCAGGGCATTCCTCCATAGTGTATGGCAATTATTGCTTTAGTTTTTGATGTTATTTTTTTTCTAACATCTTCTGGGTCAAGCCCAAGAGTTTTTTCTTCAATATCAGCGAAGATGGGTTTTGCCCCTACATATAAAGGAGCATAAGCTGTAGCAATGAAAGTAAACGAGGGAACAATTATTTCATCTCCTTTTTTAAAATTAAAGGCTTTCATTAAGGTAAAAAGGGCTGACCCCCCAGAATTAAAAACTAAACAGTATTTTATTTTTAAAAATTTGCAAATTTCTTTTTCAAGTTTTTCTATTTGTTCTCCAGTAGCCCAATATTTTCCTGATTTGATTATTTTTTCTACTGATTGGATATCATTTTTTGACCAATAAATTTTAAATAAAGGAATTTTCATGGTTTTTAAGTATTATTTTAAGCGCTAAGTAAGAAACCGATACTTACGATTATAGCTTGGATTGAACAACAAATTAAAGCAGTTTTTTGAACTGATAGGCCCTTTTGGTGAAGTCTGTCATATAAATGGCCTCTGTCTCCTTGGAAAGGAGATTTACCCTGGATAGTCCTTCTAATAATTGCCCAAGTGGTATCAAGGACAGGTAAGCCGATAATTAGAACTGGACCTATAAATTTAGGAAAATTGTAAATTGGATGGCCTGTAAACATTATTGCTAAAACTGCCAGTGAAAATCCTAAGAAATGGCTTCCATTGTCACCCATAAAAATAGAAGCTGGATGCCAATTGTACAGCAAAAAACCAATAACTCCGCCCAATAGGCTTAATGATAAAATTAAGGCAAAGGTATTGTTTGATAGAAAAGATAAAAGACTGAAAGCAATTAAAGAAATGCCAACTACCCCGCCAGCTATACCATCTAATCCATCTTGCATATTTATAGCGTTCATTGCCCCAACAATATAAAAGGCAGATATTAAAGCTCCTAAGATTGGATTTATTGAGAAATGAAAATTTACGCCAATTTCGAGTAGAATGAAAATAATTAAAAAGCCAGCAATAAACTGGCAGAGTAATTTAATTAAGGGATGACTATTTTTTTTCCATTTTAAATCATCCCAAAATCCTAAGAATAAAATAATAATACTGCCAATGATTATTCCTGCTGCTTGTAAGCCAGAGACTTGGTGAAATAGGCGAGCAGTGATTAAACCGCTAGATAGTCCTAAAAATATTCCAATACCACCTAAATATGGTATTGGTTTTTTATGGACTTTTAGAACATCGCCAGTAGGGTCATCGCAAAGGTGTTTTTTGATTCCGAAATTTTGCAAGATAGGAATTGCAATAGATGAGATAATAAGAGAGATTAACAAAAGTAAAGGATAAACCATTTTTGATAGGGATTAAATATTAAGTAGATAGAAAAGAAGGGTTAGAGTTAGATGTGGGAGTCTATCTCTTTCTTAATTAATTTTCCAAATATATCTAAATAAGGGATTTTTATTTCATCAATTAGAAAAGGTGCCAATTTTTTCTTGAATTGATTGATGTTAGGAATGACTTTCTTTTGATAAATGTTATCCAGTTTTAAGAATGGCTCTTTTTTATTTTTTACCTTCATTTTAAAAATATCTTCCAATCTAAATAAGGGATAGTTTTAGCTCTTTCTTTTAGTTCATTGAAAGTCATAATATTAACTTGTTTCCGAAAATAACATTTTTTTATTATTATTGGAAATGGAATAAATTTATCATGAAATTAAAAGTTTTTAATCTTGTCGCAAGGTTTTTAGTTTTATAAAGTTTTATGAAATATGATTGGCCAAGCAGACAAGGTATTGCAAAGGTGCTTGAAATGAAGTTAAAAGCAGTAAACATATCATTAGTATATTTTCTTATGTCCCAATATATTGAGCCACGGTAAATCATCTTTATTCCCATAACCCTTTGATTCAGATAGATCGAAATTATCTAAATTGATTTTTTCTTTTAATAAATTTAACTTACTTTTTCCTTTGTTGGATTCGCTGCCTTTAGTTTGGTAAGAAATATGATTATTTTCAAATATTAGTTTCCCAATGGATAGAGTTAAATCAAACCCTAGTTTTTCCCCAATGACATTAGCGTAAGCATCGAAAGCAGACGTTAGAAGAATAAGAAGATAGCCATTGTTTTTATCTAGATCTATTTGTTTAATGAGTTCTTTTTTATATTTAAGATAATTATAAGCGAAATCGAAACATAATCTATCTATTTCGTGTTGACTTTTGATTTTTATCGCAGATAAGATTTTTTCTTTAATTTTTTTGGAATTTTTTTTAAATTCTTTGATGCTTCATGAAAAGATTTAT
>JAGGUQ010000020.1 GCA_021158435.1 bacterium | reverse complement strand
TTCCCTAATTTATTCTTATAAAGCCAATCAATCAAAAAAGGAGCCCAAACAAGAGCTAACAAAAAGGAAATTGTAAAAAGAATAGAAATGCGCAAAATTTGATAAATCAGCATAATTTTTTGATTAATTAATTAAAAAAAGAAGAAATAAAAAATAAAAATTCAAAAATCAAAGTAAAAAGGAATACTAAAAAAGATATCTTTTTAAAATTTATTTCCCAAAGATAAAATCCAATTATAAAGTTGCCAAAAAATAAAATTAAAGGGAGAAAAGGATGAAAGTTTCCTTGGACAATTTTAAAAATGAACAAACAACAAAAAATCAATGAAAGGCAAATCAGGAAAAGGTTGGAAGGGGTTTTAAAAAATTTTTCACGTCTAATTTGATAAACTGTTCTCTTCAAATCTACCATAAAAGATATTGACAGAAAAATAAAATAAATTAAAATTTTCTTTAAATTTACCTTTTTAAACTTAAACTGCTATGGCTCATAAGAAAACTGGCGGATCAGCAAAATCAGGAAAAACATCTCAATCAAAACGATTAGGAGTTAAAGTTTTTGGTGGGCAATTTGTCAAACCAGGGATGATTATTGTTCGACAAAAAGGAGTAAGGTTTCACCCTGGACAAGGAACAAAAATCGGTAGAGATCACACTATTTTTAGTACTGCTCAAGGATATGTTCAGTTTACCAAGAAAAAAGTGGCAACTTTCACTGGTAAGTTAAAGCTCCGCCAATTTGTTAATGTTATCCCTAAAAAGTCCTAAAACAATCTAAAAAATTACAAGTATAATCAAGTCTGACCTAAAAAACTTAGAAGTCAGGCTTTTTAACTTCTAAGTTTTCTAATTACTTTTGTTCTTGTTTTAAAATCTTTATAGCCTCTTCTAATTGCGGGTCCACGCCCTTTTTATAATCTTGAGAAGAAAAATCAACTTGTTTATCAGGAGCAATCCCCATTTTTTCAATAGACCTCTTTTTGGGGGTATACCAATAAGCAACAGTAAGTTTCAAAGCAGAACCATCAGATAAACGATTAAAGGTTTGAACAGATCCCTTGCCAAAAGTAGTTTCTCCAACCAAAACAGCTTTCCCCCAATCCTGGAGCGCACCAGCTAAAATTTCCGCTCCTGAGGCTGAGCCATTATTTATCAGGACAACAGTTTTTGTTTTATCAAACACCCCTTGTCCTTTAGTTTTATAAACAGTTTCTTGATGAACATTATTTCTAGAAATTACAACAACTTCCTCTTTGCCTTCTTCGACCCACCAGCCAGCTATATCAACTGCTACATTTAGATAACCTCCTGGATTGTTCCTTAAATCTAAAATCAAACCATCTAATGGTTGAGATGTTATTTCCTGAACAGCCTTTTTAAATTCTTCTATAGTATCCTGAGAAAAATGGATAATTCTAATATAACCAATATTTTCTTGTTTTCTCTCCCAAGTTACAGCTGGAATTTCAATAGTATCTCTAATTATTTCTATATCTTGAGGAGAATTCCATCCTTTTCTCCAAATAGTCAAAACAACTGGCGTGCCCTTTTCTCCTCTAATTAAGCTCACTGCTATATCAATAGGCATATCTATGGTTGGTTCTCCATCAATTGCATATATTTCATCTCCTGCGCGAATCCCTGCTTTTTCCGCAGGAGTGCCAGATAAAGGAGCAATCACTGTTAATTGTTTGTCTTTTATTCCTATTTCCATACCAACTCCTTCAAAGCTTCCTTGCATATCTTCTTCAAATATCTTAGCCAAATCAGGCTTAAGAAATACTGAATAACGATCTTCTAAACTATCAACCATACCTGACAAAGCTCCATAGTACAAGTCATTATCATCAATAGCTGGAACCACATATTCAGATTTAATCAAGCTATAAACTTCCTGGAAAAGATTTTGATATTTTGCTGGAATGTTGGAAAACCATGAATAATCCCCAGGCACACTATATCCTTCAAAATCTAAAGACCTCCCTAAAACTACTCCTGCACCTAAAGCAGCAAAAAAAACTAAAAGTAAAGATGAAATAAATATCTTTTTATTCATACTAATTAATCTTTATCTAAAGAAGCAAATGGTTCATTGGTAAAAATATTCTTGATAAATTGGGAAATCTCCCCAAAGCTACCTCCTTTAGGTAAAAGAATATACTCCCCCTTTGAACTTTTAGAAGGGTAAAGGAAATTTTCATCACTTAAAACAAAAGTCTTAAAGCGAGCCTCTAAAGGAGATTTAGAAATCATTTTAGATAAACTTAAAGCATCACTAATACTTAAATTGGTTTTTATTTTTGAGACAAAAAAATTGTAAAAATACCAAATTTGAGCAGGTTTTAAAATATCAACTTGTTTAAGTTTTTCCTTTATAGCTAAAATAACTTGTTGTTGTCTTTTTGCCCGAGCAAAATCAGAAGCTTGCCCATTTGTCCCATGCCTAGAGCGTACATATTCCAAAACTCTTTGTCCATCCATTAATTGTTCTCCAGGTTCAAAAACAACTGTTCGATAAGTATAATTTTCTCCTGGGAACTGACTATCAACAAAACCTTCTTCTACGTTTATCAAAACACCTCCCAGCCAGTCAATTAAATCAACGAAGTTTTTAAAATCAATTGCTCCCCAATAATGTACTGGAATATCAAAAACATCTTCTATTGTCTGGCTAGCTAATTCTCCCCCTTTTCCTTTTTTCATTTCACCAAAAGCATAAGCATAATTTATCTTTTGCCAACCAGCACCTTTAATTGGAACATATAAATCTCGAGGAATAGAAAAAATAGCAAAAGAATTTAAAGATGGTTTGTAAGAAACAAGAATTATTGTATCAGTTAAATATTCTCCATCATGGCCTTGCCCTCCCATTCCTAAAAGCAAGATATTTATTCTATCCTGTTTTTGTCCACTAAGAACTTTATCCCAACCAGTAATATAACGAAAACTTCCTTCCCAAAAAGCTAAGGAAGGAATATTCTTCATTGTACCTTGACTTAAAATAATAGTTGTTGAAAAAAAACAAAACAAAAGAATAAAACAAAAAATAAAGAAACGAAAAGCAGGCGAATGGAAAATTCCCCTTTTTGTTTTTTCCTCTTGATTGTCTTTAAAATTACCAGATAAATCTATCTTGTAATTCTCCATAAATTTATTATAATAATTTTAGAACTATTAATAAGCAGGATTAGTTGAGCGGTTCAACATCACCCTTCCAAGGTGAAGACACGGGTTCGACTCCCGTATCCTGCTTTTTAATTTTAAAAAATAGCACTATCTTCCTTTACTCTTAATATTTAGATGATTTTTAAAATTGGTCAAGCTTAGCAAAATAAATGAAAAAAGTTTTAGTTTATTCCTTACTTTGCTTCATATTAATTTCCTTTTCTCTTTTTTTAATTTTTTACCTAAAAAAAATGAGAGGAGAAAACAATTATATAATTCGCCAGCCTAACTTTGCTGGGGTATTTTATCCTGAGGAAGAACAAACACTTAACCAACTAGTTGCTTCTTATCTTAATTCAGCTGAACTAATAAAATTAAAAGGCAAAGCAAAAATTTTAATCCTGCCTCATGCTGGGTATCAATTTTCTGGACAAGTAGCTGCTTATGGATTTAAAGCTATTGAAAAACAAACATTTAAAAGGGTTATCCTCATTGGGCCATCTCACCAGGCAAACTTTTCAGGTTTTGCTCTTCCTTTTTCTGACTTTTGGCAAACTCCTTTAGGGAAAATTGAAATTGACAAAAAGCTTCAAAAAGAATTGCTAAACAAAAGCAATCTTTTTTTTGTTTCTAAAGACATCCATCAACAGGAACATTGTTTAGAAGTAGAAGTACCTTTTATTCAAAAAATAAATCCTAAAGCAAAAATATTGCCAATTATTATTGGGCCTCAAGAACCTAAAATAGAATTTTTAGCTGAAGCCTTATCTTCATACCTTGATGAACAAACCATTCTTCTAATTAGTTCAGACCTATCTCACTACCCTGATTACCAAACAGCAAAACAAAAAGACTTAGAACTTATTCAAAGTATCCTTGAAAAGGATGTAGAAAGATTTTCTCAACTTGCCAAAGAATTAGACCCTGAGAAAAATCTTTTAACCAGAGCATGTGGAGAAAGCGCAATTCAAACAGGAATTCTAATCAGCAAAATGTTGAATTTATCCCCCATCCTTCTAAAATATGCAAATTCCGGCGATGTAATGCCATTCAATAAAGAACAAGTGGTTGGATACGCCTCAATTATTTTTTCACAAGAAATAAGTCAAGAATTAAATGAACAAGACAAAAAAGAGCTTCTTAAAATAGCCAGAAATTCAATTAAAAGCTATCTTAAAAACGGTTCACTGCCTGAAATAAATATCACTAATCAAAAATTAACTGAGCCAAAAGGAGTTTTTGTAACCTTAAAAAAACAGGGTAATCTTAGAGGATGTATTGGGACATTTGACTACCAAACACCTTTGGCTATTAATGTAGCAAAAATGGCTATTGAAACAGCATTTTTCGACTCTCGTTTCCCTCCTTTAACTGAAAATGAATTAGATGAAATACAAATAGAAATCTCTGTACTTTCCCCTTTAAGAAAAATTAAAGACCCTTTCTCAGAGATACAATTAGGAAAACACGGAGTGGTCATTAAAAAAGGGAATTTATCTGGCGTATTCCTCCCTCAAGTAGCTACTGAAAATAACTGGGACTTAGAAACTTTCTTAAATCAACTTTGTCAAAATAAAATAGGAATAGAACCAGATGCTTGGAAAAGGGGCGATGTAGAAATTTATACTTTTACAGCTGATGTTTTTGAAGAATAAATAAATTCCTCTTGACAAATCAAAAAAATCTGCTTTACTTAAAGTAAGAGAGTACCTTACAAAAAAGGAGGGGGAAATGCAAAAGAAAAACAAAATTAGTTTAACAAACATTTTTTACCTAAATGCAATTCTAGTTGGTCTGGCTTTCTCAATTATAAAACTGCTTGGATTAAAAATAGGAGATTACCATCTTATCTTGACAAGCATATCAATCCCGAGAACGTTCGATATTATTATAGTCCCATCAGGAATAACCATTGGATTTTTGATTTATAAAAAATACCTGCCTTCCTGTAAAGAACAATTCTTAGGAGGTTTCATCACAGGAATGTTGATAGGTTTTTTAATAACTCCTGAAAAACCTTACCTGGTTATTCTTGACGTATTCTGTATAAGTTTAATAATTGCCGGAGTATACTTATATTATCTTAATGGTAAAGAAAGTTTTAATTCAGGGGCCACAACTTTAATTGCTGGAATTTCAGGATCAGGATACTTTATTGGAGGAACAAACATTCTTATTATCAACCTTGTCCTTTTATTCTTGGCATTTGTAATCCATAAAATTTCTCAAAGAACAAGTTAAGGCTGCATTTATGCAGCCTTGTTTTTTTTGTTCAATTATAATTCTTTTATGACTCTTTAAGATCAATTTTGATATGTGCTTCTTTAATTTGAGAAGGAGGAATCTTATCTGGCGCACCCAACATTAAATCTCTACCATCAGCTGTTTTAGGAAAAGCTATTACTTCTCTAATATTCGGCTCATTTTGCAAAATCATTACTAGTCTATCCAACCCTAAAGCAATTCCTCCGTGAGGTGGGGCTCCATAGTCAAATGCCTTTAAAAACCTTCCAAATTTAGAATCTATTTCTTCCTCTTTTAATCCTAAAATAGTAAAAACTTTTTTTTGTAACTCAGGATTATATATTCTTAAAGCTCCACCCCCAACTTCAAAACCATTACAAACTAAGTCATATTGATGAGCTCTAACTTTTAAAGGATCTTTATCTAAAAGGGGCAAGTCCTCCTGAAACGGCATAGTAAAAGGATTGTGGGTAGCTACTATTTTCTTTTCTGTTTCTGAATATTCAAATAAAGGGAATTCCTTAATCCAAACAAAGGCAAGCTCATTAGGGTCATTTTTATCTTTTCTTAAATCCGGTTTATCTGTCTTATACTTTTTTAAAACATCACTTGCTTTTAAACGAGGGAAAGGAGTTTTTATTTTTTTCTTATCACCATAAACTGCCTTTATTGACTTAACAATCATTTCTTCAATTAAATCTAAAATCTCGTCTTCTTCCAAAAAACTAACTTCTAAATCAACTTGAGTGAATTCTGGCTGTCTATCCCCTCGGGTATCTTCATCCCTAAAACAGCGAGCTATTTGAAAATATCTTTCAAAACCTGCTATCATCAAAAGTTGTTTAAACTGCTGAGGGGCTTGAGGTAAAACATAAAACTTCCCTGGATAAATCCGGGAAGGAATAATATATTCTCTTGCTCCTTCTGGAGTGCCCTTTGTTAAGCAAGGGGTTTCTATTTCTATAAAATTCTTACTATCTAAAAATTCACGAATGTTCTTAATTAATTCATAACGAGCCTTTAAATTATCTTTCATCCTTTTGTGACGCAAATCTAAATAACGATATTCCATCCTTAATTCTTCTCTAGCTGGAATTATCTCATTGTCAATAGTAAAAGGAGGAGTAAAAGAAGAAGAAATAATTTTACAATCCTTAACTTCAACTTCAACCCCCCCTGTTTCTAAATTTGGATTTATTTGACTTTTGGGCCGTGAATTTACCTTTCCTTGAACTTCAATTACATATTCTGGCTTTACTGATTCTAATACAGATTCTATTTCTTTATTTGATTCTGGTAAAAATACTAGTTGAATTATCCCTGATGCATCCCGCAAATCAATAAAAATAATTTTCCCCATTTTCCTTTTTGTGTTCACCCAACCAGCAAGTTTTACTTCTTCCCCTACTCTTTTTATTGCTTGTTTTGCTAAAATTCTTTTCATACTTAAACTATAAATAGAAAAAGGAAAAGGTCAATAGCCCTTTCCCCTAAATCTTGGAAATTAACCAAACTCTGGAATCCCGAAGGAATCCCAGAGGTAGACTCCGGAGGCAGTCTCCGGAATTGGGATGTTCTATCAAAGAATTGCCTAAAAAATAGGCGAAAAAATGGCTCGCTTGGCAGGACAGCTTTCGAACATTTGATTGGGCTAAGGTTTTGCCTGCTCCTGAGGTAGTTATTAGCCAAGTAAAACAATTACTGGCACTGGTTTAAAATTACCCCACCCTGCTACTCACTATATCTTAGACGGAGGGGGGAGACCCCTAAGTCTATTTTCTAAAATATCACTATATAGTTGCCACGCACAAAATTTGAATTTCTGATACAATAATTTTACCCTACCGTGCTACTCACTATATTCTTAAAAGCGACTTTACCCCAAAAACCCTTGACTTTTTTTGACAGTTTGCTATAATTGGGTGTAATATGGTTCTTTGAAAAACTTGGTTCAGAAAGATGAGACGAGCCTTTTGGACGCCAAATTAGCTGGTTTCTAAAATGCTCGTCTCATTAGAGGCAAGACCGCACCCTTCGGAAAAGGGTAAGAAACCACTCTAAAGTCTCGCAGAGCGGGACAAAGAGAAAAATGAAAGGAGGTAAGTGCTATGAGAAGCACAAGCAAACAACAAGACGGTCTCTGGACGATTCGGTT
>JAGGUQ010000007.1 GCA_021158435.1 bacterium | reverse complement strand
TATGAGTAGAAAAATAAAAAAAATAATTTGGTTAATTTTGATTCTTTTCATTATAATTGCTTTTGTTTTCTATCGTCAAACAAGAAAACCTGATATTAGTTATCAGGTAATTAAACCAGAAATTAGAGATATTCTGGAAACTGTTTCTGCTCTTGGGAGGGTAAAAGCAAGTTCAGAAATTGATTTGCAATTTGAGACATCAGGAAAAGTAAAACAGGTTCTTGTTAAAGTTGGGGATAAGGTTCAGGAAAATGATGAGTTAATTAAATTAGATGATGCAAAAGTCTTGGCTCAGCTTAGTGAAGCTAGAGCAAATTTAAATAGAGCAAAGGCTAATAAAGCTAAAGTTTTAGCTGGTTATTCAGAGGAAGAAATTAAGTTAAGTCAAACAGCTGTAGCTAATGCCCAGGATAATTTAGAGAAAACAAAAGAATCAGCAGAAAAAAACATTGAGGCTGCTCAAGCTAAAGTAGATCTTGCTCGAATAACTTTAGAAAACTATCAGCAGGATTATCAGGATGTTTTAGAACAAAACCAATTAAATCTTAAAGAAGCTTATGAGGATGCTTTGATTAGTTTAGATAGCGCTTATCTTGAGGCGAGCCAGGTAATGAATCAGTTGATTGTTGATTTTTTTACTAATGATAAATTATCTTTTTCAACAACTAATGAATCAGCAAAAAATGGCGCAGAAGTAGGGAAATTAAAATCTGAGCAAGCATTAGAATCTCTAAGAGATGTTTTAGAAAATGTGGATTCAAATTCTTCTTATGAAGAGATTGATTCAGCTTTAAATACATTTAAATCTAATTTAAATATAATTAGAGATTTTCTTCACCAAGTTGATTTAGCTTTATCTGATGCAGTTGGCTTTACTTATCAGCAAACGCTTTTAGATACTTACAAAACAAATTTAGACACTGCTCAGACAAATATAAATACAGCCTTAAGTACAATTATTTCTGCTTACCAGGATATAGAGTCAGTTAAAACTACAAATCAGATAAATTTGAATAGCGCTCAGTCAGCAATAAGTAAAGCAGAAGCAGATTTAGCTTTAGCTGAAGAAAATTTAGAATCAACCCGAGCTCAAGCTCAAGCTCAAATAGCCCAAGCTCAGGCTGCTTTAAATCAGGCAATGGATGAACTTGCTTTAAAACAAGCTGGGCCTACTCAGGCAGATATTGATTTAGCTCAAGCTCAAGTAGAGCAAGCTCAAGCAGCTCTTGCTCTGGTTGAAAAAGATTTAGAGTCTTTAACTTTGAGATCGCCAATTCAAGGAATAGTAACTCAAGTTAATGTAGATGTTGGGGAAAGAGTTAACCCAGGTCAAATAGTAGTTACTCTTATCCCTCTTGGTGAATATCAGATTGAAAGTAATATTTCAGAAGTAGATATTTCAAGAGTTAATTTAGGAAGTTTAGTGGATATTATTTTTGATGCTTATCCAGAGAAAGTTTATAAAGGAAAAGTAATAAGCATTGACCCCTCAGAAGAGGTAATTCAAGGGGTTGTTTATTATAAAGTGAAAATTGCTTTTGAAGATAGTTATGGAGATGAAATTAAACCTGGAATGACAGCTAATCTTGATATAAAGTTTGGAGAAAAAAGTGATGTTTTGTCTATTCCTTATCGAGCAATTAAACAGAGAAATGGGAAATATATAGTGAAAGTTCTGGCTAAAGAGGGCAAGATTGAAGAAAAAGAGATAAAAATTGGCCTAAGAGATGAAATGGGATGGACTGAGATTGTTTCTGGTTTAGAGGAAACAGATAAGGTTATAATTGACTAACCAATGAACTTTAATTTTATTATTGAAGCACAAAATTTAAAAAAAATTTACGGGCAAGGAGAAGCAAAAACTTTTGCCCTTAATGGTGTCTCCTTTAAAGTGAAACAAGGAGAGTTTCTTTCTATTATGGGACCTTCAGGTTGTGGGAAATCTACATTAATGCATATAATAGGGTTTTTAGATTATCCAACATCAGGTACTTACAAATTTGAAGGGAAAAGCCCGAATGAATTAACTGATAGTGAAATTTCAGAAATAAGAAATAAAAAAATAGGATTTATTTTCCAGTTTTTTAACCTCTTGCCTAGAACAACAGTTTTAGAAAATGTAAAACTCCCTCTGGTTTATACTAAATTATCTAATAAAGAGAAACAAAAAAGAGCACTTCAGGCATTAGAAGCAGTTGGGATGAGTCATCGTTTAAAATTTTATCCTAATCAACTTTCTGGGGGAGAACAGCAAAGAGTAGCTATTGCTCGGGCGATTGTAAATCAGCCAAAAGTTATTTTAGCTGATGAACCAACAGGGAATCTTGATAGTAAGTCAGGACAAAAAGTAATGGAAATTTTACAAAAATTAAATGAGCAAGGGCAGACTATTATTTTAGTGACTCATGAAAAGTATACTTCAGAAATGGCTGAAAGAATTATTTATTTAAAAGATGGGGAAATTATTGGAGAAGAAGGGGTTCATCAAAGAAAATTTGCTAAAGATGGATTAGTAAAATAAGTTATGGAGTTTATTGATTTCCTAAAAACTTCATTTAATACTTTGATGGCGAATAAAACTCGTTCTTTTTTGACAACTTTAGGAATTGTTATTGGTATTAGTTCAGTTATTGTTATGGTTTCTATTGGCAGTGGGGCTCAGAAATTAATTGTTAATCAAATATCTGCTATGGGGTCTAATACCATTTTTATTGAACCAGGTGCTTTTGACCCTAAGAAAAGTTCTATGACTCAAACTGCTATTGAAGAAGCAGAAGTAAAAACTTTAAAATATTCAGATGCTTTAGCTATAAGTAAACTGCCAGGAGTAGAAATGGTTGCTCCTTGGGTAATGGGAGTAGAAACAGTTGTTTATCAGGATAAAAATAAAAGGGTGACTTTTATTGGGACTACACCAGAGAATCAAAAAATAGATGGAACTTCTCCTATTTTAGGCAGAGGGCTTGAAGATGGAGATGTAAAAAGTATGGATAGGGTAGTTTTGTTGGGTTATAAAGTAAGTAAAGATTTATTTGGCGATGAAAATCCTATTGGAAAAACATTAAGAATAAAAAATATTAACTTCAAAGTAATTGGTGTTTTGGAAGAAAAAGGAGGAGGGGCTTTTATGAATCCTGATGACTATATTTATTTGCCTTTAACTACTGCTCAAAAGTTGTTATTAGGTATTGATTATGTAAGAGTAATTGTAGTCAAAGCAGAGAGCGAACAGGTGATTGATAGTCTTGTTCAGGAGATGAGAGAAATTTTGCGACAAAGACACCATATTTTTAACCCAGAGAATGACTTAGCTAAGGATGATTTTAAAATAACTACCCAAGTTGAAGCAACAGAAATGCTTTCAAGTGTTTTGAGCGTTCTTACTTTATTCCTTTCTTCTGTAGCAGCAATTGCTTTAGTTGTTGGCGGTATAGGAATAATGAATATTATGTTTGTTTCAGTTACAGAAAGAACTAAGGAAATAGGTTTAAGAAAAGCAGTTGGGGCAAGAAAAAAAGATATTTTAATTCAGTTTTTAGTTGAAGCAGTAGTTTTAACTTTTTTAGGAGGAATAGGTGGAATAATACTTGGCGCAGGGGTTTCTTTTTTAGCTGGTTTAATTTTAGGGCATTTATTAAATCAGCCTTGGGTTTTTGTTTTGTCTGTTAAAGCAATTATTATTGCAGTGAGTATTTCTGTTGGCACAGGTTTAGTTTTTGGTATTTATCCTGCTTATAAAGCAGCAAATTTAAGCCCTATACAAGCATTAAGATATGAATAATTATGTTTTTATTTAGTTTAGATAAAATTATCTTAGGAATAGTCCAAGGAATAACTGAGTTTTTGCCTATTTCTTCCTCAGGGCATTTAGTTTTGTTGGAGAATTTATTTAAGCTAAAATCTGGATTTGATTTTAATGTTTTAATGCATGGAGCCTCTTTTTTGGCAATCCTTATTTATTTTAGGAAAGATTTTTTATCTCTTTTAAAAAACAAAAAATTAGTTTTAAGTCTTTTTTTAGCAATGTTGCCAATAGTTATTATTGGTTTTGTTTTTAAAGATAGGATTAGTTTGATTAACTCCCTTTTCTTTACAGGAATTTGTTTTTTGCTAACTAGTTTAGTTCTTTTCCTAACTTATTTTTTCAAAAATAAAGCCCAGAAATCCTTAGGAAATCTGGGTATAATTGATTGTTTAATTATTGGTTTATTCCAGGCTTTAGCTGTTCTTCCAGGAGTTAGTCGTTCAGGAATGACAATTTCTGCTGGGATGTATAGAGGTTTTAGTCAAAAAGATTCTTTTAAATTTTCTTTTCTTTTAGGTGGGATAGCTCTTTTTGGAGCAATGGTTTTAGATTTTAAGCAAATATCTGCACTTTCATTAAGCTTTTCAAATATCCTTGCTTTTATTCTTGCTTTTATATTTAGTCTTTTGTCTTTAAAAGTTTTAAGTAAAATACTTTCTTCTGGCAAGTTTTATTATTTCTCTTTTTATTGTTTT
>JAGGUQ010000006.1 GCA_021158435.1 bacterium | reverse complement strand
TCCTGGTTCGAATCCAGGCCCCGCAGCCACTTCCTTATAAAACTTTTGGAATTCTATGCTTAAGTAAGTTTTTACGCCTATGATGAAAAAATTGATTTTTACAATTTTACTGCTATCTCTACTTTTCTTCCCCCTTGAAAAAACTTTGGCTCAAGATTATTTCTGTGCTTTTTATTTTACTTATATTGGTTGTCCAAATTGTGCTCACACTGACCCAGTTGTTTTAACTAAATGGACGAAAAACTATCCCAATTTAGTAATTATTGAATATGCTTGGCATGGCGGCGATTGGCAAAATCCAAATTCTCAGTTTTTTGGAGAATATGCTTCAGCTTACAAAACTCAACCTGCTGTACCTCAAATTATTATTGATAAAAATAATATTAGATT
Organism: bacterium; assembly: GCA_021158435.1. GTDB lineage: Bacteria > Patescibacteriota > Patescibacteriia > UBA2591 > MWDC01 > MWDC01. The sequence goes on along the minus strand of JAGGUQ010000006.1, from coordinate 2,170 downwards.
AGGGAGAATTGAAGTTCCAAAAGCAGAAGAAGACATTAAAGGGAAAAAGAAAAATCCCTGTCCTTTAATTAATAAAACAGCGCCATTTGGAGAGCTTGATTTAAGTCAACTTCAAGGAAAACCAAAAATTTGGGCAAATGGGAGAGTTTTAATTAAATTAGACGAAGACAAATGGCTTTTTCAGTGGACGCCGTCTACTCACCAATCAAAAGAAAGTCTTCTTGAGTTAGTTGGCAAAGAAGAATTTACCCAAGGAGATTTAAAAAGACTTCTTTTTAGTGAGAATGTTTTTGAGGAGTTAAAAAATAAAAATTTTAATCCTGTTGACCCGCAAAAAGTTGAATTTTCTGGAAGCGCTTTTCCTGGTTCAGAATTTGTTCCTTTTTATGAGTTTGAGAATGCTATAGAAATAAAGCTTTCAAAAAAGCAGGAGGTTCCACCTATTGAACAAAATACAGAAACAAAAGAAAACTTAAGTTCTCAAAAAGAAATTAATTCAAAGACTGAAGAAGAGGTTCTTGAAATCCCTTTTATTGGGAAAATAAAAAGCGGAGAATTTTCATTGCCGGTTTTAACTTTTTTAATAGGATTGGCTGACGGTTTTAATCCTTGTGCCTTTTTTGTTTTGAGCTTTCTTTTGGCTGCACTAATTGGTTTGGCTGGAGCTAGGAAAAGAATACTTTTAGTAGGAAGTATTTTTATATTTTTCTCAGCTCTCTTCTACTTCCTATTTATGAGTGTATGGTTTAATGTTTTTCAATTAGGCGGGAGGATTACTGCTTTGACTATAATTGCAGGTTTAATTGCTATTTTTGCTGGCATTGTAAATATTAAAGATTACTTTTACTTCCAGAAGGGGATTTCTTTAACTTTACCAAAAAGCTCTAAGGAGAAATTTTTAGCAAGAGTAAAAAAATTAAGCTTAGCTAACTCTACTTGGGCTTTAATTATTGGGACAACTGTTATTGCTGCTACTGTAAATATCTATGAACTTTTATGTACTTTTGGATTCCCAACTGTTTATGTCAGGATTTTGACTTTAAGAGAATTGTCTACTTTAGAATATTATCTTTATTTAATTTTTTATAATTTAGTTTATATCATTCCTTTAGTAATCATTGTTTTAATCTTTGCTATTACTTTAGGGAAAAAGACTTTTTCTCAAATTTGGGTAAGAAGGTTTAAGCTCGCTTCAGGATTTATGATTTTATTTTTAGGTTTAATTTTGATAGCAAATCCCAAATTACTAGAAAGTCCTTTAACTGCCTTTTTAAGTTTATTTGTAGCAATAATAATTTCAGCAATAATTATTTTAATAGATATTTTTTGTTGTAAAGGAAAGCCTAAAAGTTTATCCTCTTAATTTTTTCTTGAATTAGTTCAATTTTATGGAGGTTATTAATTTTGTCACAAAAAATAAATTTAAATTTCAACTTGCTCAGGAAAAGTTAAATTTCAACGACAACATTAAATTAGTTCAAAATAAACTTGACTGTATAGAGATACAAGCCGACAGCATAGAAGAGGTAGCTATTTATTCTGTGCAATATAGCGTAGAACAATTAAACTCCCCCTGTATTAAAAATGATAGCGGTTTAGTAATCCCAGCTTTAGGAGGATTCCCAGGCCCTTATACTAGTTATATTGAAAAAACTATTGGAATAAAAGGACTATTGAATTTAATGAAAAATGTCAAAGATAGAAGGGCTAAATTTATTGAAATTCTTGCTTTTGGCAGGCCAGGAGAAAAACCTATTACATTTAAATGTATTACAAGAGGTTATATCTCTAAAGAGATTAAGGGAAGGTATGGATGGTCATTCGACAAAATATTCATCTGTCAGGGTTATAAAAAGACCCTTGCGGAATTCGAAGACAAAGAACGGGTTAAACTGTGGGACTCAAGTGGTTATAAAAAATTGTCTGATTTTATAAATAAGACATATGCGTCAAAATGACCTGGATGAGAAGACAAGTTATATTCTTAAACGCATTTATGATAATCATGACAATTCTTTTCCAGAAATGGATTTAAATATTGCTAGTAAGAGGTATCATAATAAAAAATCATAATATTGATCCAGTAAAGCAAACTTTGCTATTTTTAGCCACTGGAACTTATAAAGCAGGCCATCCATATATCTATCATATAATACATAAATAGCCAATA
>JAGGUQ010000028.1 GCA_021158435.1 bacterium | reverse complement strand
GCCGCCGTGGGATTTTGCTTTGAAACTCTATCAGCGTGGCTTTTTTATACATACGAACAACCGTGCCCGGCTTAACTTCTGGGAATTTTTCTTCTTGTTTATCCTTTTTTTCTTCTTCCTTTCCCTGCTTTTCATCCTCTTGGTTTGCCTTTTGATCTTTTGCTTGTTCTTTTTGCTCTTTTTGTTCTTTTTCTTCTTGCTGGGTTTTTTTCTCTTGTTTAGACATATTATTACGTATTTTAACAAAATTTTATAACAAAAGTAATTCTAAGCACCTTTAAGAATCCTTTTCACCTCCTCAACTGCTTTATCAAGTTTCCCTTGTTCATTTAGAACAAGATAATCCCATTGATTTAAATTTTCTAATTCCTCTTTTGCTTTTTCCAATCGTCTTTTTATAGATTCTGGACTATCTTTGCCTCTAAGTTTTAATCGTTTCTCTAAAGTTTCTAAATCAGGGGGGATAATAAAAATTATTTTAGCTGATGGGAATTTGTGCTTTATTGACCTTGCTCCTTGAGGATCTACTTTTAGAATAACCAACTGACCTGTTTTTAAACACCTATCTAAATCTTTTTTCTGAGTGCCATAATAATTGCCATAAACCAAAGCCCATTCTACAAATTTGTCTTCTTTTATCAAATCTTCAAAATCCTCTTTACTAATGAACCAATAAGGACTGCCTTGCTTTTCTCCTTGTCTCATTGGCCGAGTGCTTGTAGTAATAACTCTTTGAAACTTTACTCCCTGTTTCTTTAATTCTTTAATTATTGTATCTTTGCCGCTAGCTGAAGGACCAGAAATTATAAAAAGGTTATTTTTCATTTAATGTTTCCAATAGATTATTCAAATCATCTGGTAAAGGGGAAATAAATTCCCTGAATTTTCCCTTTAAGTCAAAGAAACCTAAATAATTGCAGTGAAGAAAAATCCTTTGACACAAAAGGGGTTGATCTTTAAATTTGTAATCCTTATCACCGACCAAAGGATGCCCAATTGCAGATAAATGCGCCCTAATTTGGTGAGTTCTTCCAGTTAATGGCTCTATCTTTAATAAAGTGAAATCTTTATACCTTTTCAAAACAGAATATTTTGTTTGAGCTGGTTTTTTTGATTTAAGATTAATATCCCGAGCAACTATTTTCCCTTTTTTTGTCCAACCTATAGGCAAATCAATAATGCCTTTATCTCTTTGCACTTGCCCATAAACTAAACCAATATATTCTTTTTTTACTTTTTTATTCTTAAATTCTGAAATCAAGTGATTGTAAAAAGATTGTGTTTTAGCTAAAACCATTAATCCAGAAACTAACTTGTCTAATCGATGAACTATACCTGGCCTAAAAGCCTCGCCAATAGAAGATAAAAACGGGTATTTTTTTAAAAGAACCTGAATTAATGTATCTTGTTTTTGGTATTTAGTAGGATGAACAATTATACCTGCTGGTTTATCTATGACAAGGAAATCAGATGATTCAAAAATAATTTTTATCTCCATAACTTTATTTAGAAGAAAAAAGAACAACCTGTCCGTCTTTTGGCAAACTACCTGGCTTAATTTTAATATGCTTTACTGGTTTAATGTCCTCAACGTCTAAAATATCTAAAATATCTTTTAGCTTATCCTTTAATGAATCATCAGCAAGGTATAGAATAAAGAATTTTGGTTCTAATTTTTTCTTTAAATCTCTAACCTGTTCTGGCTTTAAATTAGAAAGACCTATTGGGAAGATGAGAATATCTGGCGAACAAAATAAATCTAAAGAATCTATTTTAGGGATCTTTTGAAGTTTGCCAAAAAACATTAAATTTAAACCATCACCAGAAATTTCATACAATAACATACCCTTATCCCCGTCCATAAAATGAGCATTAACAAAAATATCTTTTCTTTCATATTCGCCAGGACTGGAAATAAAAAGCGTATTATCTTTCAAAAAACTACCTTCCTCTTTGATTTCATCTGAAAGAACAATATCTGCTTGGACCTCCTTTTTAGGATTAATAAAAAGGGTTCTGTTATCAGAAAAGACTATTTTAAAACTTGTTTTTGGTTCCCAAAAAATATCCATATAATAATTGTTTATCTTGTTATTATTCTTTTATACAACTTTTGATATTCTTTAGCTGATTTACACCAGGAAAAGTCTTGACTCATCATTTTTTTTACAACCTTACCCCAAATATGCTTGTTTTGAAAACAATTAAATCCGTAATTTAATGCTTTAATAAATTTATTTGGCGTATAACCTCTAAAAATAATCCCTGTCCCTTGTATAGTTTTCAACCCCAAAAACAAACTTCTTATCCTTAAAGGCTTTATTGTATCTTTTAATCCTCCTACTGCTCTGGCTATAGGGCAAGAACCATAACGCATTGCTATCATCTGAGACAAACCACAAGGTTCAAATTTAGAGGGTATAAGGAAAAAATTGCTGCCAGCATAAATTTCCTGAGCTAATTTTGGATTAAACTCAATAAAAACTTTAACTTTCCCAGAATGTTTTTTTTCTGCTTTTTTTAAAAGATTTTCTAATTCCCTCTCCCCTTTGCCTAAAACAACAACATCTCCCAATAAAACAATTTTATCAATAACTTTTAAAATTAAATCTATTCCTTTTTGAAATGTAAGGCGAGAAACTATACCGAAAACAGGCCTTTTTCTATTTTCACTTAAACCCAATTTTTGTTTAAGAAAGAAGACGTTTTTCTTTTTATTTTTAATATTCTTTACTGAATAATGGTAAGGAATAAAAGGATCTGTCTGAGGATTAAAAACATCATAATCAAGGCCATTTAAAATCCCACAAAAATCTTGCTTCCTTTTTAAAAAATACTCTTGTAATCCTCTAGAAAAATAAGGCTTAGATAAAATCTCTAAAGCGTAATTAGGGCTAACTGTGTTAATAAAATCAGCTAAAAGAATGCCCTGCTGAATAATATTAAAATCTAAACCAAACTGGCCAGGAGTTTTCTCTTTTAAACTAAAAACCTCATCACCATTTAAGCGCAAGAAATTCATTACTTCCTGCCAGTTCCATTTTCCTTGCATTGCTAAATTATGAATTGTAAAAAGAACCTTAGGCTTCTCTTTATATCTTTTATCTAAACGAAGAAAAAGGCAAAGACTTGCTGTGTGCCAATCATTGACATGAAAAATATCTGGGAAATAGTTAAGAACAAAGGGAATCTCTAAAATTGCTTTTGAAAAAAACAAAAATCTCTGAATTAATTTAAATTCATCATTGATTCCATAAATATCCCCCTGACTAATATACTTCTTATTTTCAATCAAATAAACTATTACTTTTGTTCCTGGAAGAAGTGTCTGGTAGATATTTATTAGCTCTTTATCATCTCCTATTTCAACTGGAATGTCTTTTGAAACTAATTTTAAAGAATATTGTTCAGACTTGATTGCTTCATACTTAGGCATCACTATTCTTACATCTTCCCCTATTTTGGCTAAATATTTTGGCAAAGAACCAGCAACATCACCTAATCCACCTACTTTAAGAAAAGGATTAACTTCAGCTGAGGCAAAAAGAATTTTCATAAAGGCATATCCTTAAACCTTTCTAAAGAAAAACGAAAATATTGCCACAAAGTATTAATAGGCAATCCCCATTGTTTTGGCAAATCACCATGATAATCAGACCCAGCAGTGATAAAAAGATTAAACTCCTTGGCAATTCTCTGCCAATAATCTTGTTTCTCCCAAGAGTGATGCCCACTAATTGCTTCTAATCCGTCTAACCCTTTTTCTTTTAACTCTTTTACTATAAACCAATGTTTGCGAGATAATTGTTGGCCAGGGTGAGCCAGAACAGCTTTGCCTTTTGCTTGGTGAATTAACTCAATAGCTTGCTCTGAAGAAATTTCTGCTTCAGGGCATAAAGAAAAATAACTTTGGTAATAAAAACTAATTAAATCAGAAATTCCAAAAATTTGACCTGGCCTTATTTTTACTTCTTTTTTTACTCTTTCAAAATTTTTCCCTTTTAACAAAGTACTGGCAACTATCCCTATGCCTGGATAAGATGAAGGAGAAGAAAAAATTTCCTTCTCATTTATCTCCCATTTTTTTTCTTTTAAAAGAGCTATTAATTTCTTAAGAGAACTAATTTTTTCTTTTTGTAAATTAGATAAAGTTTTTAATAAGTCTTTGTTATTATAATCAAAATTATAACCTAAAATGTGAAGATGAAATTCTTTGTAATGAGTATATATTTCTACTCCTGGAATTACTTGAACCCCATACTTCTTGCCAAAATCAATAGCCTGGTCCACTCCTTTTATTGTATTATGATCAGTTAAGGATATTTTTTTAAAACCAAAGGTTTTGGCCTTTTTTATTAAATCTTCTGGCGATAAAAATCCGTCGGAATAAAAAGAATGTGTATGTAAATCAAAAAAATCCATAAAAATCTCTTTTTAATAATAAGGAATTTTCAAAAATAATCAAGATGGCTAAACCACAATTTTGTCTTTTAAAGAGATTTTAAAAGGTCTATCTTTTTTTCAGCTGCGCCAAGCAAAGTTTCTAATCCTTGTTTCTTGTAAACAGGATTAGGTTCTATAAAAGCATGGACTGCGGCTATTTGTAAATACTGATTTGCTTCAAAATATAAAAGTTTGGCTTGTTCCTGCTTGGTCAAATTTCTTTTAAAATAATTTTGTAAAAACTTCTTTATAATAGCCTGTTTTAATTTATCTTTATTCGGGCAATAATAACGAAACATAGATTCTGTTTGGACAATAAAGCTTGCCAAATCAACAAATGGATCTGAAAGCTTACTATCACCAAAATCAAGAAAACCTACTCTATTTTTAGTTACTAAAATAATGTTCCCCCAATGAAAATCACCATGGATCAAGGACAAAGGTTTTTTATAAGTAATGTTTTTCTTAGATCTTTGCTTCCATAATTCATCTAAAAGGGCTCTCATTTTAGGAAAAAATGCAGGCGCGCACTTTCGAACCAAAAAAGACCAATGATAACGACAAGACTTTTCAAAATCTTTTTCAGCTACCCTAAACTTTGGACTAGGCTTAACTGGCAAAGAATGAACCCTATAAATAAAATCACTTATTTTAGATGTAGCTGAAAGAAGAAGGTTTAAGTTTTTATGAGTGGACAAAAAATCTTGAAAACACTCCCCTTTTAATTCTTTATAAAGAAAAAGATTCAAGTCAGCAATATAATCTACTGGGTCTGAAATATATTTCCCAAATCCTTGTTCTTTTAAAAAACAAAGGGTTAAATAGTGCCTTTTAGGATTTAAATGTAAGGTGTTAATTTTTGCCCTAAGAACACCCTGTTTTTTCCTATTGTCTTTTTTAAGATAAGTCAAAGTATAACGAAGAGACAAATTCCTAAACTTCCCACGGAAATTTCTAATTACTTCAGTTTTTACACCTAAAAGCTTATCTGCATCCGGGAAATATTTTTTTACTCTCCTCCTAAAGAAGAAATAAACCCAATCATCCTTAATTACTTTTTTTGCATTTATTCTCTTTTTAATCTTTTCAAACAACATAAAAAGTTATTTTTTAGGAGTAAAACCAGTAAATTTAAACTTATAACCAACTCCTTGTTTTAATTTTCTATAAGGAATAACTACGCTCATTTTTCCTTGTTTGTCCTTCCTGAAAAAAACAACATTCCAATTCAGGGTTTCAACTAAAATACCCAAATGAAGGTGTTTCCCTTTATAAAGATCATTTTCTTTTAAAAGACGGAAAAATTTATTAATTAAACTCTTTGGACTAAGAATTACTTTTAATTTATTCCCTTTTAATTGATAAATACATTGCGCCTTTTCATGGTAAACGCCATCTTTAGGGAACTTAGCTAAGCTCATTGCATCCCACCCATACTCGCCAAGCCAATATTCTATATATTTACTGGGAACCTCGCAAAGATAAAAATTATTATACTCATCAAAGGAAAATCCTAAGGGATGTCCCCTTCTGTTCTTTGAAAGAAATACTTTTTTAATTTCTTTAAAAAGCTCTTCTGGCTGTTGCTTTTTAAACTCATCTTCTTGATAATCAAGAAAATTTTCTTTAGCAAAATCTGAAAACTCTTCAGGAGAATGTTCCCAAAAACTTTTTAAACTTGGCAAATACCGAACCTGACGCAAATCATCAACTACATGCAAAACATCATATATATCCATTCCACTTTTCAGCTTGTAAATAGCATCACGCCATTTTATTGCCTTTTCAAATTCTCTTTTTTCAACAGCTTTATTCATTTCATCCTCAAATTCTAGCACCATAGAATTAAACATACCTGGCAAAACCCTCTGTTTATAAGGTCTGGCTCTCAAGGTACCAAAAACTTTCCGGTGAGTTTTTCTAATTATACCTGAGCGTTGCTTACTAAAGGCTAAATCAACTATTCTTCTATAATATTTTTCTGCTTTACTTTTTATTCTTTGGGAAACATTAGGAATACTCAAAACTACATCTTTTAAGTTATAAGCACCACTTTCGATTATTTCTAAACTCCACCAAGGCTTAGCTGATGCCCACCAATATTGATCAGACTGAAGGGCTTTATCTAATTTCCCTCTAATTTCTTTATACCATGGCGCATTCTTAGGCAACTTCTTAACTAAGTTTATGACAAAATAAGTAAATTCCCACTGAGTAGCATGAATTGGGTTTGCTGGATCATTCCATAAAATAAAAGAATGAGATCCTTTTTTACTCAAAAATATGTCCTGTTCTACTGAACTCCAGGTACAACTATAAGGTTGGATGCTTTCATCAACTGAAAATTTTTCAATCACATCTTTTATAAAAGCCTTAGGAATAGTTTTATCCTGATAAATTTGAAAAAGAAGATTCTCTAAACCAGGACGATGATGACCAAAAGTCTCGCCATCCATTACTGTTAACAAATAACGGTCTTTTTTTATTTCTTCTTTTCCTATTTCCTCAATTAAACCCTTAATATCCCTAACAATTGCTGAGAGAATAAGTACACTAATTCTTTTATCTCTAAACAAAATTCTAAAATCTTTAAGATTTTTAATTTTATAAACTTTGCCAAAACACCGCCCTTTTGGTGAAGCTATTTCTTCAGCAATAATCCATTTAAACCCGCATTCCTTTGCAGCCTTAGCTACTTTATAACTATAAGCAAGTTCTGGAGAAAAAAATCCTTCTGGTTTCCAATATTTGCCAAAATAATTTTTATTTGTTTGTTCATTCAGCTTAATCTGACGAATTATTTCTTCTTCAGGGAGCAAAGGAAGAAAAGGGTGATATTTAACACTACCAGTAAACTCTATTTGGCCCTTTTTAGCAAAATCACGAATAGAATTAATTACATCTTTGTAACCTCTTTTAGCCAATAATTCTGTT
>JAGGUQ010000012.1 GCA_021158435.1 bacterium | reverse complement strand
GGGAAGCCCTCTCTGGAGATAGAGAGTATATCATCCGTTGCCTTAAACCTTAGAACCTAATTAAAATTAAACAGCTCTTTCAATATATTCCCCTGTCTGAGTGTTAACTAAAATTGTATCTCCTTGTTTTATAAAAATAGGCACGTTTATTTTTAACCCTGTTTCTAAAACCACTTGCTTTAAGGGTGTAGTTGAAGTATCTCCTCTTACTGCTTCAGGTGACTGGACTACTTTAAATTTAACTTTAGGGGGAAGAAGAATACTTGCTGGCTCATCTTGATAATAAAGTATTTGAACTTCTAATCCTTGTTTTAAAAACTGCTCCTTACCTTCAATTATTCTAGATGGAACAATTATTTCTTCATAATTTTCTAAAGACATAAAAACAAAACTATCTCCTGTTTGATAAAGATACTTTGCCCTTACTTTTTCTAATTCAACTATTTTAAAATTATCAGCTTCAATAAAAGACTTACTAATTGTTTCGCCTGTTAAAACATTTTTCAATTTTGTTTTCACAAAAGCCCCACCTCTTCCAGGTCGACGAGTATGTTCAAAATGTTTAATTTCCCAAAGAGATCCTTTCCATTCAATAATTAATCCTATTTTTTTTAACAAATTAATATCCATAAATTAATTTGCTTAATAATTAATTCTATCTAAAAAAGACAGCCTAAGGCAGTCTTTTTGTTTTTACTTTCTTTAACCAAAGAATATATACATCTTACCAACTAGCTTTCCGAATTCCTGGAAGAGCACCTTTTCTAACCAACTCCCGAAAACAAATTCTACATAAACCAAAATCTCTCAAAAAACCTTTTTTTCTTCCACAACGCCAACAGCGCCTAACTACACGGGTCGAATATTTTGGCTTTTTCTTTGACTTAGCTATTTGAGATACTTTTGCCATAGGATTTTATTTAACTCGTTTAACAAAAGGAACTAAAGCCATAAACCTTGCTCTTTTAATTGCTTTAGCAAGTTTTCTTTGGTGCCGAGCACAAGTCCCTGTTTTTTTTGCTGGTAAAATTCTTTCAAAAGAAGAAATGCCCCTTTTAATCAAATCAAGGTCTTTATAATCTATGTTATCAATTCCTTTTTGACAAAAATAACAATGTTTTTCTGTTTGTTTAATTTTTGACATATAAAAACTTTAAGCGTTTTAATACACTAATTAAATAATAAACTAAATAAGATTAAAATGAGATTTTTTTAGAAAGGAATTTCATCTACATTGATTTCTTCCTCGTCTTCATCTTGCTGAACTTCCTCAATTTTTTCTTCTACTCCATCGCCTGAAGAAGTTAGAGATTTTGGACCTAATTGTAAGCGTTCAGCAATAATTTCTGTTCGAAAATGTTTTGCTCCTCCTTGGTCCTCCCAAGAACGTGTTTGGATTCTCCCTTCAACATAAACCAAACTTCCCTTTTTTAAATACTGACTAGCAATATCTGCTAATTTACCCCAAACTACTACATTATGAAATTCTGTAATTCTTTGCTGTTCACCATTTTTATCTTTCCAAAAGTGATTTGTAGCCACTCCAAAAGTACAAACATTTCTGCCATTTAAAGTTTCTCTTGTTTGCGGATCTTGAGTAACTCTGCCTAAAATAATAGCTTTGTTTACATTCATAAAAATTTATTAAGATTTTTATAAATCTAAAAGTTTATCAATTTCCTGATCAATCTTATCTAAGTCTATTTTTTCTTTTTTTTCTGCTTGCTTAACTTCTTGATCTTTTGACTCCTCTTGTTTTTCTTTTTTTAACAAAAGCTCTTGTTCTCTTTTTTCTAAACTTCTTCTTTTTGCTTTTTGAGTAGAACCTTTTTCTTCTTTTTCTTTCCTCAAAATTAAGAATCTTAAAACATCTTTCCTCAATTCTAACTTAGAAGAAAGCTCTTTAACTTGAGAACAAGGAAGAGAAAAGTAAACAAGAATATAAAAACCTTGTTTTACTTTTTTAATTGGATAAGCCAAGGTCCTTAATCCCCAATTTTCTTCTTCTAAAATTTCTCCGCCTAAACTTTTTATTAACTCTTTAACTTGTTTAGTAACTTCTGGCACATCCTTTTCTGTATAAGGGGCAGGAATAATATAAAGCATTTCGTAATTCATATTTTCTGGCAATTTAAAATTAATCATCAAATAATAACTTTAAACATATTAATAAATAAAATTATTCTGTCAATATACTTTACATAAAAAGCAAACAATTTAAAATAATCTTTATTAAGAATTTAGAATATGACAAAAACAGATAATGAAAAACAAATTGGTCCTAGCCTCAAAAAAATTGGTCTTTTTAGTTGCCTGGTGGTTTGCTTATTTGTTGTCCTTTTTCTGCTTGACAAACAAACCAATTTTTTTGCTACATTTTCCCAATCTCTAATGAATTCTATTTTAGAATAAAAGGGCCTATAGCTTAACGGTAAAGCGTTGCCTTCGCAGGGCAAAGATATGGGTTCAATTCCCATTAGGTCCATAAATAGAGTTGGGTAAATTGCCTAAGTCTATGTGGCAAGGAGGGTGTTTATTGTTATTTAGTTTAAACTTATGAACACATTCCTCTTTTTAGGAACTATATTCTTTTTTACCCTTATCCTGGGCTCTTTACTTGAAAAAATTAGAGTGCCTTGGGTTTTTGCTGCTTTAATCTTGGGTTTGGCTTTTGCTTTTTATAACCCATTCCCAGAAATAACTTCTTCTCCAACATTTGAATTTCTTGCTTGGATGGGAATGTACTTTCTGCTATTTTTAATTGGATTTGAATTAGATATAAAAAAAATTAAAAAACTTGGGAAATTTATAATAAAATCCACCTTTTTTATTATTTTATTTGAATCCATTTTTGGCAGTTTGTTAATTCATTTTGTCTTTCAATACAATTGGTTTATTTCATTTTTAGTTGCAATATCTTTTGCCACAGTAGGGGAAGCAATTCTAATCCCCATCCTAGAAGAATTTAATCTAATTAAAACTAAGCTAGGGCAAACTATTCTTGGAATTGGAGTTTTTGATGATATCATTGAAATACTTGTCTTAATTTTAGCTATAACCTCTACTTCCATTTTTCTAAAGACCAGCAATGAATTTTCTTTTAACATTCAATCTCTTTTTATTCCTCTTGTTCTCTTAGGTATTATTATCCTTATTGCTGTTAACTCGAGAAAAATAAATGCCTTTTTAGCTAAAATAAAAGGCAAGGATGTTCTTTTTCTTTTAAGCTTATCTTTATTCTTTCTTTTTACAGGGCTTAATCAATTTGCTGAAGCTGCTACTTTAGGGCCATTGTTTGCTGGAATTTTTATCAAAAACTTTTTCTCAAAAGAAAAAACTGAATCAATTGAACCTATAATAAAAATTGTTGCCTATAGTTTTCTTGGGCCAATTTTCTTTTTCTGGATTGGCATGGATGTTGACATAAAAATGTTTTCTCCTTTATTAATCTTGGCTGTTATTTTAGTTTCTTATGGAGCAAAAATTCTAGCCAGTTATATTGCTGGCAAAAAACATTTAGGCACAAAACCTTCAATTTTAATGGGGGTAGCCCTAGGGGTTAGATTTTCGACCAGTTTAGTAATAATAAAACTTTTATTTGAAAAACAACTAATTGATGTAAAACTTTATTCAATTCTAATTGCTTCATCTATTGTTTTTAAGTTTGTTGTTCCGTTTCTTCTTTCCTTTTTAATCCAAAAGTGGAAAACAAGTGTTTTAAAAAATGCATAAAACCCATTTTAGCATGCTTTCTTTAGTTTCAGTTCCGCCTAAAAACATTAATTTGTACAAAAACCTTGTAAAACAATCTCTTTTAAAAGAGATTAAATCTGTTTCAAAAAAACTCCAAAAAAAGAAAATTATTTTTATTAATTCAACTTCTCAAGGAGGAGGAGTAGCTGAAATTATGCAGGGAATTATTCCCTTAATGCAAGGATTAAAAATTGACGCTCAATGGTTTGTAATCCCTCCTAATAAAGAGTTCTTTAATCTAACAAAGCAAATTCACAATGCCCTGCAAGGAAAGCCCTTTGCTTTTAAAAAGCAGCAAAAAGACTTTTATTGTCAATATCTTAAAAAAGTAGCCTCACAAATGAGCAATATGGAAGCTGATTTATGGTTAATCCATGACATTCAGCCACTTGGTTTGATTTCTTTTCTCCCTAATATTCACCCAGTAATTAGCCATATTCATATAGACACTTCTAATCCCTATGTTCCTGTTTGGGATTTTATTAAAACCTTTTTAAGTAAATATGATCGGATAATTTTCAGCAATAAGAATTTTATCCATCAAGGCTTAGCTAAAAACAGAATCAAAATTTTCCCTCCAGGAATAGACCCTTTAAGCAAAAAAAATAAAAAATTAGACCTAGCCAAAGCAAAGAAAATACTTTCCAAAGTAGGCATAAACACAAAAAAGCCCTTAATATCTCAGGTTTCTAGATTTGATCCATGGAAAGATCCTTTAGGTGTAATCAATATTTACCGAACTGTTCAAAACAAATTCCCTGACGTCCAATTAGCTTTAGTTGGAATATTTCTGGCTAAAGATGATCCTGAAGCTGAAAAAATATATCAGCAAGTAAAAAACAAGGTAAAGGAGGATAAAAATATCTTCTTGTTTTCCAACCTTAAACAACTACCTAAGGACGTAGATTTAGATATTTTTATTAATGCCATTCAAACAGGTTCTGATGTGATTATTCAAAACTCTAAAAAAGAAGGATTTGGTTTATCCTGTACAGAAGCAATGTGGAAAGAAAATGTTGTTGTTGCTCGGCCAGTTGGAGGATTAAAAATTCAAATTCAAGATAAAAAAAGCGGATTTTTAGCTGAGAACCCAAAGCAAATGGCTCAGCAAATAATCAGAATTTTAGAAAATCCTGATTTAAAGAAAAAATTAGGCAGAGCAGCTAAGCAAAGGGTTCAAGAACGCTTTTTAATAATTCATTTATTGCGAAATTATTTAAAACTTTTTAATGAATTAATCTAATTTATCATATTTTACGACGCAAAAAATTTCTTTTAAATAAAGACGAAACCCTAATTGCAGGGCTTTTTTTAACTTCATTTTAAGACAAAATGTTCCACGTGGAACATTTTATTAAAACCCGAAAAAATTACTTCCTAATAAAAAACAATTAACTCTTTATTCTAAATTACTTGACTATTTAGTGACTTTAACTAGCTTTTAACAAAACATCTAGAAATATTGCTGACCCATCTGGAATTTCCGAAAATTTCCAAAAACAGACTCCAAAGAGTTCCCGGAGGCAGTCTCCGGAGGCAGTCTCCGGAGGCAGTCTCCGGAGGTAGTCTCCGGAGGTAGACTTCGGGAAGTCGGGAGGCTCCAGTAGTCCGGAAATCCGGTAGTCCGCCGATAGCCCGGAGGTAGACTCTGGAGGTAGTCTCCGGAGGTAGACTCCGGAATCCCAAAGGGAATCCCAAAGGTAGACTCTGGAATCAAGCGGAATCAAAATCTCAATAAACAAAAAGCCCAAAATAAAAAAATTAGTTAGTTAACTTTGGGTTAATAAAAATAAATTCTAAAACAGTCTATTTTTAAATAAAATTTGAAAAAATAAAAAATGTTCCACGTGGAACATTAAGCGTCGCAATTTGTTGTTATAAACAAAATTTTGGTTTATAAAATTAGATAAAATTGGAGAAATGCCCTATATTAAAGTAAATTTAAAGCGTCGCTAAAAATTAAAAAATCACACTTTTATAAATATGACAAGTTTGTTGAGCACATTTTTCCCAAGAGTATTTTTTTACTTGCTTATACCCCCTTTTTATTAAATCAGCTCTTAAATTCTGATCTTCAATAACTTCTTTCATTGCTCTTGAAATTTGACTCTTATCCTGTGGATCAAAATATTTGGCTGCTTGGCCATAAACTTCTGGTAAACTAGGCTTATTTGAACAAATTACTGGACAACCATAAATCATTGCTTCCAAACCTGGGAAACCAAAACCCTCTTTTAAAGAGGGAAAAATAAAAGCTAAAGCATTTTTATAAAGCCAAACTAATTGTTCATCGTTTAATTTTCCCAAAAAAACTACATTTTTTACCTTATTAATCCTAACAAATTCCTTTAATTTTTTATAACAAAAATCCATTTTCCCAACCAACAATAAATAAACCCCGTTTCTTTGCTTTTGAAACTCTTTGAAAGCTAAAATTAAGGTTTCTAAATTCTTATGAGGATAAGCATTGCCAATATAAAGAAAATAAGGTGTTTTTATGCCTTCTACAACCTGTTCTTTATCACTAATGTTTTCTATTCCTTGGTAAACCACTTGCACCTTGTCTTTTACAAAAGGATATTTCCTTATTAAATCCTGTTTTGTTGAATGAGAAACAGCAATTATTTTTAAAGCCCTAGATAAAGCTCTTTTAAAAACAAAATAAAAACCTATTTTTTTAAAAAAATAAACTAAAAAAAAGCGAGTTGTTGATTGCTTGCTCCACTGAAAGTGGATTAAATCATGAATAGTAACAATAAAACTCCCTTTATAAAGCAGGGGAATATTAAAATTCAAAAAATGGACCAAATCAAGATTGTACTTTTTTAAAATAAAAGGCAAAACAATCTGTTCTTTTAAAGAATACCAATGACAATTAACTAAAACTTTATTAAAATTACTACTTTTTGGACAATAAAGATCGAAATTTTCTGGCTTAAGAAAAACAAAATATTTATTATTTTTATCAATCTTTTCTAAATATTCTAATAATTTCTGGGTATAACGCCCTATACCTTTGCCTATTGTCCCATAAAAACGAGCATCTATCCCTATTCTCATTTTTTTATTTCTTAAATTTAAGAATAAATGAAAAAAGATTTTTTTCTAAAATAAACAAAACAAAAAAGTAAAAAATTGTCCCTAAAATAATTAAAACAAATATATTTAAATTATACAGCAATCTTAAAAAGATTGCCATTAACAAACTAGATACTAAACACTTAACAAAAAAATAAAAATTAGGGAAGAAGCCTACCTGCTTTTTAATAAAAATTAAAAGAAGAATGAACATTAAAAATTCTGACAACAAAGTAATTATACTTGCTCCCCAATAAGCAAAATAGGGGATAAAAAGAAAATATCCTAAAAGAGCAAAAGCAGTTGTAATAAAGTAAAGCTTTAAAACAGGTTTTTCTTGGCCAAACATTATAACTAACTGCTTAAACATTTCACCAATAAACAAAATTCCAGCAGCAATAATAAGGATTCTCAATATATCGCCTGAAACAAGATAATTTTCTCCACCCATAAAATACATTATTCTCTTCCCTAAAACTTGAGTAGCAAAAATCAAAGGCAAAGATAGCATTAAAAGAAAATCAAAGCTCTTTTGTAAGTGCTGGACAATCTCCTGTTTTTTATTCTGAGCCCTACATTCAGCTACTTTAGGCATAATTAAACCAAGGAAAAAAGGAGGAATAGCTATTAAAACTTCTAAAATCCTGTAAGGAGCTCCATAAAGTCCAACCACTTCTGCTGGATAATAAAAAGACAAAATTAAAGTATCTGCTTTAAAATACAAGACATTAAAAGTTATAGCTAAACCAATAGGCCAAGCTCTTTGAAAAATATTTTTAAAAAATTTCCAATCAAAACAAAAATGTATTTTCTTTTTTCCAAAAAATGGAAATAAAATCAAAAAATTAACAAAACTCCCAAAAATAAAAACAGAAATTACCCAATAAAAACCAACTTTTTGCGAAATAAGAAAAAGAAGTACAACAAAAATTACTATTTTCCCTAAAACTTCTCCTAAAGCAATTCTCTGTGTTTTTAACTCTTTTTGCCAATAAGCTGAAAGCATTTGAACTAAAGTAGAAAAAAACAAAGCTAAACTTAAAAGAGTTATAGCTAATTTAACTTGAATAGGCCAAGGGAAAAACAAGCTAATTAAAACACTTAAGCCATAGAATAAAAGCGCTGAAAAAAATCTTAAAGTAAACATTCTATTCAAGAAAAACAAGGTCTGTTTTTCTCTAATTTTTTTATTCTCTTGTTTGTTAATTTGCCCTAAGTAATCCAAGGTAAGCAAATATAAACCAAAATCAGCAACAATACCAAATACCTGCAAGTAGGCCAAAGCAATTGAATAGCATCCATATTCAAAAGGGGACAAATAATGCATAAGAGCTCTAATAATAAATATGCCTACTATCAGGCCAATAATCCTTCCTATTACTTGAAGAATAAAATGTATTTTTACTTTTAAATAAAATTGAGGCATAATAATAAATTTATCTTGACTTTTTAGCTTTAAAAATTAAACTTAAATAAATTGTTCTTTAAACAAAAAACAAGGAGGGAAAAAATGGACAAACAAGACTTATTTAAGTTGGAGGAACAATTTAATGAAACAATAGCAACCCTAAACCTCAGAGGATGTCCTTTGTACTTACAAACACTGCTTTTTATGAAAAAGGAATATGCAATAGACTGCTTAGAAAGGGAAAAAATAGAAAAAACTCCAGATACACTCTTAATGATATCTCCTGTTATCCCTAAAAATTATATGGGTTTATATGGATTAATTTTGTTGGTTTCCTTTAATTTTGCAAAAGCTGAAATATCCCTTAACCCAAACGAACTAACAAATTCTGTAGAAACGCCTGATTCTCCGTATTTTATTTTTGATATAAGAAAAGCTAAGAAAAAGCCTTCCCCTAAATACAGATATTTAACAGTAGAAGAAACCTTAGCTATTGTTATTCAAAATCCGGATATCCTTAATGACTATACTATTAAAATCCTAAACTCATTATACCAAAAAAAGCACAGATTGTTCCTCTATAACAAAAAAGTTGATTCATCTCAAATTTATCCTGTTCCAACCATAGGAACATCTCCTCCTTCTGAAAAAGAAATAATTTGTCCTATTTGCAGAACTATTACTATCTAAAAGTTAAAAGGGTAGGCTCAAGCCTACCCTAATTTTCTTTTTACCCAATATTCTATTTGGGTGAAAACCTCCTTTTGATTACCCATACCATCTACAACTATCATTTCAGGAAAATTTTGAACTAAATTTAAGTATGTTTTCCTTACTTTTTGCAATTGTTCCTTTTTTTCAAATAATTCCTGTTTTGACTGCTCTTTTTTCAATCTTTTTAAGCAAACATCCGGAGGTACATCAATAAAAATTGTTAAATCAGGAGAAAGAGCAAACCTATTAACTTTGAAAAGCCAACTCACATCTAAATCAATTGAACCATAAGCCAATGTAGAATAAAAATATCTGTCGCTAATTACAACTTTTCCCTTATCTAAAGCTGGTCTTATTACTTTCTCTAGATGCTCGCTCCTATCAGCAGTAAACAACAATTGTAATGTTCGCGAATCCATTAATATCTCGCCAGACAAAACCTTTCTAATTAAAGACCCAACTTTACCTTTTGTTGGTTCTGCAGTTTGAACTACCTGATAGCCTAATTTTTCTAAATATTCAGCCAAGTTTCTTGCCTGAGTGGTTTTTCCTGCTTTATCCAGTCCTTCCAAAACAATAAACCTGCCTGGGAAAAAGTTTCGATGCATATTCTCCTCCTTTCTTATTTATTTTTATTTAAATTTTATCCCGTTTTTATCAAAAGCAATTTTTAAACGCTTTCTAAATTCACCAGCAACATCCCATTGCTTTAAAGGTTTTACTTCGCCTAAGACTTTTAAAGTAATGCCTGTTCCTGTAAAATTGTCAACTCTCAAAAACTGAGGTGCTTTTATAATAAAGGAACTCCATTTGTCATCTTTGGCTAAATCTTGACCCACTTGGTTAACAACTGATATTGCTTTTTCTATATCTGAATCATAAGAAATATTCAAATCAAGATTAATTCGAGAAAAACCCTTAGAAAAATTTGATACTTTTTTAATTCCTCCATGGGGGATATAATGAACTGCTCCATCTAAATCTCTTAGGATAGTAATTCTCATTGTCATATCCTCAACAACTCCGTTAACTCCATCAATGCAAACCATATCTCCAACCCTATACTCGTCTTCTAAAATAATAAAAATCCCACTGATTAAATCTCGAACTAAATGTTGTCCACCAAAACCCAAAGCAAGACCTAAAATACCTGTTGCTGCTAAAAGAGGTCCGATTTCTATTCCTATTTCTTGGAAAATCATTAAAACAGCAAATATCCAAATACCTGTTTGTAATGTAGTTGAAAATATTTTAAATAAAGTTTTTTCTCTTTTTAAATCCTTTTTCCCGGAAAGTTTAGAATCTGCTCTTTTCCTTATTGCCTTTTTAATAGAAGCAAACAAAAATTTATGAATTATAAAAGCTCCGACAATAATTAAAACAATCTTTAGTCCATGGGTATAAAGCCATGGAATTATTTTTTGTGAAATGTTTTCTAAAATATACTCCTTCATAAGGATTATTTAAATTTATTAAAATGGCCAACTATATAGCTGGCAATAATAGCTGCAGTTTCTGCTCGAAAAACTAAATTGCTAAGACGAACAATCAAAAACTTATTGTTTTTAGCTAAATCAATCTCCTTTTTAGCCCATCCTCCTTCTGGACCAATAAAAATTCCTACTTTTTTCTTCTTTAATTCTAAGTTTTTAGATAAAAACTCGCCCTTAATGTCAAAGAATAGATTTAAATTATTGCTTTGCTTTGCCTGAAAAACTGCTTTTTCAAAGGTTAAAGGAAATTCTAAAATCGGCAAGACGCTTCTTTGGGATTGCTCTGCTGCTTCTTTAATTATTTTTTCCAACCTTTTCTGATTAAGTCCCTTTTTTACTGTTCTTTCGCAAATCATTGGAACAATTCTTTTAATGCCTGTCTCAGTTGCTTTTTGAATAGCTAACTCAAAATTATCTTTTTTTAAAATTGATAGATATAAAGTAATTTCTGAATTAAGCTCATTCTTATTTTTCTTTCTTCCCAAAATCTTTACTTTCAAATTTTTATTTACTTTATCAAAAAACAAAATTTTTGCTACTGTCTCATTAAAATTCCCATCCCAAAGAATAATTTTATCACCCTGCTTTAGTCTAAAAACATTTTTCACTTGATGATAAATCTCCCCATCTTTTAAAACAATTTCTTTCTGGTTTAAATTAAATCCAACAAAAAATCTAGGCAAATTCATTTTTACAATTCTCTAAAAATAAAAAACTATCGTCTATAAACAAATTAAAAAGAAATAAAACATCTAACAAACTTCCTAAACTCACATTAGGACTATTTACATTATGCATTTAAACAAGCAAATCATCGTGTGTAGGTTCCCAAATGGCTGCTCATAAATAGCAGGCAGGGGGTTTGCTTTTAATAATTTCTTTGCCTGAAGAAAAAAATCAAGCTAAAGCAATCAACAGTTTATAGTAGCTGAACTACCTTACCTTAAAACTTTCTGCTGTTTGATAAAACAAATCTTTATATTCTGGCCAATCACTCTTTAAAGTGTTGAAAGAAATTGTCCAAATATCATCACCTTTACCTCGCACTAAAACCAGAAAAACTTTAAAATCAACGCCTTGCTGAGTAAGGTCCGCTTCTATAAAATAAGCGTCTTTTTCGTCTATACTTCCTGAATTCTCACTAACAAAAACAATTCCAGGTAAAATTTCTTTTATTTTGTGCTTATAGTCTTCTAAATATTTCTCCCTTGTCTTTCCTCCCAATGTATCATAACTTATAGCAAAATAGCTTTTAAAATTGATTCTTTTTGCCACCTCTTCAGTGGGTTGTTCCTTAACATTTACCACCATAGCAGAAACTCCACTTGGTGGTGACGCTTCTTTCCATCCTGCTGGTACATTTATAGAAAAGTCTTCTTTTTCTAAAGTATACTCTTGCAATGAAACCTGGTTTGATTCAGGAGACAAACCAAACTCTTCTTGACTCTCACCTGAACTGGGTTTACTAAAAATATTAGTTTTCGCAACATAATATCCTGTTCCAACCCCAATCCCTAGTATCACTAAAATTACAATTGGAATTAAAACTTTATTTTTCATGTTTTTTGTTCTGAATCTATCAAAAAGCTTAATTAATTTTCGACCTTTTGTTCATTATGTTTAACATCATAAGATTAAACACACAAAAGTATTCCGGCTAATATAATCTCCCTCATCCAACCATAAAGTATTCTTAAGTTGAAGTTTTTGAGTCTTTTAAATGATGAAGAATAATAGGATTCCTAAGAAATTCTCTAGCTTTAAATGGATTTACAGGGTTTGAATTCCGTAATACTTTAAATCGAATCGATTCTGGGGGAATTTTTTTCTTTAATTTTCCTTCGATTACCTTTTTTAATTCCTCTTTAGACCATTTTTTAATCTCTTCTTCTCGCTCAAGACCTCTTTCAATCTTCATCACAGCCGAAATCTTTGGTAGCCCATAAATGTTTTTAGGAATAAGACCAAAACTATTAGCGAAGAAATCCAATTTTAATACTACAACAAACGGAAATTTTTTATAATTCGGCTTATCTTCAATCAACGCTTGATATTGAGATAACGCTTCTCTAATTTTATTCTTTATTTTTCCGAAACTACTAAATTGAAATCCCCCTTTATTTCTTTCTCCTAATTTGGGGTCAAAAGTTGAGACATGATATCTTCCATCATCTAATGTTCCTGCGCTAACCACAAATTTACATTCACATACAAATCCTTTTTCTTTATTATTTTTCTTAAACACAAAAAAATCAGGACGGCTATCATCTTTATTCTTATCCAAAACATCTACCTCCAAACCATATTTTTTAAAGATACCTTTAACTTTGTTTTCAAATTTTTTACTTTCTCTTTGAACCGCTTTTTCGTCAAGCATATTATATCTTTATTTTAAAAGTCTATATCTACTCCGTCCAATATGCCTCATCTAGCTTCCTAATCCTAAAAAAATTTGTTTATAAGTCGCTTCTAATTTATAAAACATGCCCTAAAATATGAGAACATTAAATGTATTTCTTTTGGTAAT
>JAGGUQ010000008.1 GCA_021158435.1 bacterium | reverse complement strand
TTAATCAAAAAATTATGCTGATTTATCAAATTTTGCGCATTTCTATTCTTTTTACAATTTCCTTTTTGTTAGCTCTTGTTTGGGCTCCTTTTTTGATTGATTGGCTTTATAAGAATAAATTAGGGAAGAAAATTCGCGATGAAAAATCTGCCCCTATTTATTCACGCCTTCACAAAGCAAAATCAGGCACACCAACAATGGGAGGAATATTAGTTTGGGTTACAGCAACAATTTTGACATTAGGGATTGCTTTGTTTGCTAAGCTGACAGGTTCTAGTTTTTTAAAAGGATTTAATTTTCTTTCCAGAGAGCAAACATATTTACCTTTAGGTGTTTTAGTAGCTTCAGCTGTGGTTGGTTTAATAGATGATTGGTTAAATGT
Source organism: bacterium (assembly GCA_021158435.1). Lineage (GTDB taxonomy): Bacteria > Patescibacteriota > Patescibacteriia > UBA2591 > MWDC01 > MWDC01. The sequence continues at coordinate 38,328 of JAGGUQ010000008.1, read as the reverse complement.
TAAAAGAATAGGGGCAAAAGGAGGGGGGATTTCTGTTGGCTATAGATTAATTATTTATACTTTAATTGCTATTGTCGGAGCTTGGTGGTTCTATTCTAAATTGGAATGGGATTTGATCCATATTCCTTTTATTGGTGATTTTAATATTGGATTTTGGTATGTGCCCCTTTTCATTTTTATTTTAGTTGCCACTGCGTTTTCAGTTAATGAAACAGACGGATTAGATGGATTAGCTGGCGGGGTTTTATTAAGTATGTTTGTTGCTTATGGGGGCATTTCTTTTGTTCAGGGAAGATATGATTTAGCTGCTTTATGTGGAGTAATTAGTGGGAGTTTAGTTGCTTTTCTGTGGTTTAATATTTGGCCAGCAAGATTTTTTATGGGAGATACTGGCTCAATGTCTTTGGGAATAGTTTTAGCAGTAATTGCTATGCTGACAAATACCTTTTTACTTTTACCATTTATTGGTTGCATCTTGGTTATTGAAAGCTTGTCAGTTATTGTTCAGGTTCTTTCTAAGAAGATTAGAAAAAAGAAAATTTTTCTTTCAACACCTATTCATCATCATTTTGAAGCAATTGGGTGGCCTGAACCTAAAATTGTTATGCGCTTTTGGGTTATTTCTGGGCTTGGAACACTTATTGGTTTAATCATATTTTTTGCTGATTTGATTTTGGCTTAGTATTTTAAATTGTTATAAAAATGGCTGGAGTAAGGGGGAATAAACACAAAATTCATTCACCTGATATTTTGTTTTTAATATCTCTAGGGATTATTATTTTTTTTGGATTAATTGTTTTAATACCCTCTAGTTTTGTAGAGGGCTGTTCATTTGGGGATTGCTTTTTTTATGTTCGCCATCAGATTATTTTTGGCTTAATCCCAGGCTTATTTCTATTTTGGGTTTTATTCTTCCTTGATTACCATTGGCTTAAAAGAGTATCCTTATTGCTTTTTTTAATTTCTTTAGTACTTGTGGCTATGGTTTTTATTCCTTATTTTGGGCTTGGCTTTCAAGGGTCAAGGAGGTGGATAAATTTTTTTGGAATAGTCTTCCAGCCAAGCGAGATTTTAAAACTTTCTTCAATTATTTATTTAAGTGCCTGGTTAGAATCAAAGAAAAATTATGAAAAGTATTCAAAAAAAATTTGGTTGGATTATTTTTTCCCCTTTATTTTTATTTTAGGTATTATTTCTTTTTTGCTAATCAAACAACCTGATTTAAGTACTTTGGTTATTATTCTTTGCTCTTTGGTTTTAATTTATTTTTTGGCTAATTCCCCATGGAGAATTTTCTTTGTTATTGCTGGCTTATTAGGAATATTTCTTTTGCTTTGGATAAACTTTTCTCCGTATCGTTTTAATAGGTTATTGGCTTTTCTTTATCCAGAAATTGATCCTCAAGGGGCAGGTTATCATAGCAGGGAGGCTTTATCAGCTATTGCTTCAGGAGGGCTTTTTGGAAAAGGATTGAGTCATATATCTTCATTAAGATTACCTGAAGTTTTGAGTGACTCCACTTTTGCTCTAGCTTGCCAGGGCTTGGGCTTTATTGGGGCGTTTTTAATTATCTTTTTTTATTTTCTTGTTTTCTGGCGGGGGCATTTTATTGCTCGTTATGCACCAGATAGATTTGGTTATTTATTAGCAAATGGAATTTGTTTTTGTTTTGTTATTGAGACACTTATTAATTTGGGGGCTATTTTAAGATTATTGCCCTTAACTGGTACACCCTTACCTTTGATGAGTTATGGAGGAACAAGTATGATAGTATTTTTATCTGCTTTTGGTATTTTAGCAAATATTTCCCGGCAGACAGTTGAGTCTGATTAATTCTTGATTTTTTTCAAGGAGATATTAAAATAAATTTGTTTGGGTTAATTATTAAAACTTGGGAAAATGGAGTATAAACATAACAAAATTGAAAAAAAGTGGCAAAAAATTTGGAGAAAAAAAAGAATTTATCAGCCTGATTTAGAAAATGCAGAAAAACCTTTTTATAACCTAATGATGTTTCCTTATCCTTCAGCTAAAGGCTTGCATGTTGGCAATATGTATGCTTTTACTGGGTCAGATATTTATGGCAGATTTAAAAGAATGCAAGGATATGATGTTTTTGAACCAATTGGTTTAGACGGATTTGGAATTCATTCAGAAAATTATGCTTTAAAAATAAATAAACATCCTTTAAAACTTGCTAAAAAAACAGAAAAATATTTTTATTCCCAACTTCAGGCAACAGGAAATGGATACGCTTGGGAAAACACTTTAGAAACCTATGATCCAGATTATTACAAATGGACTCAATGGCTTTTTATTCAGATGTTTAAAAATGGTTTAGCTTATCGACAAAAATCAGCAGTTAATTGGTGTCCTTCTTGCAAAACTGTTTTGGCTGACGAACAAGTTATTAGTGGCAAGTGTGAGAGGTGCGGCACAGAGGTAGTAGTAAAAGAATTAGAACAATGGTTTTTTAGGATTACTAAGTATGCAGAGAGACTTTTAAATAATTTAGATGAAATTAATTGGTCAGAAAAAGTAAAAATTGCCCAAAGGAATTGGATTGGGCGTTCTGAGGGAGTAAATATTGAATATGAGGTTGTTGGTCAAAAAGAAAAAATTGTTTGTTTTACCACTCGGCCAGAAACAAATTTTGGAGCAACATTTGTTGTTTTATCTCCTTTCCACCCATTAGTTTTGAAAATTACAAAAGATAATTACAGAAAGCAAGTAGTTGAATACATTGAAGGGGTAAAAAAAAGAAAAGTATCTCCAGAAGAAACAGCAGATAACAAAGAAAAAACAGGTGTTTTTACTGGTTCTTATTGTTTGAATAAATTGAATGGCAAAAAAATGCCCATTTGGGTAAGTGATTTTGTTTTAGATAATGTAGGAACAGGAGCTGTAGTTGGCGTTCCTGCTCATGATAAAAGGGATTTTGAGTTTGCTCAGAAATTTAATTTAGAAGTAATTAGAGTTATTGTTAGTGAAGATGGAGATGATTCTGCAATTACAAGTATTGATAAAGTTTACGAAGGGCATGGTAAAATAATAAATTCAGAGTTTTTGAATGGTTTAAATAGCAGGGAAGCTAAAGAAAAAATTACAGAGTTTTTGGAAGAAAGAGAGTGGGGGAAAAGAGAAGTGATTTACAAATTAAGAGATTGGTGTATTTCCAGACAGCGTTATTGGGGGCCGCCAATTCCAATGATAAAATGCCCTAAATGTGGTTGGGTCCCAGTTCCTGAAGAGGAATTGCCAGTAAAATTGCCTTATTTAAAAGATTATCGGCCAATTGGTACTGGAGAGTCTCCTTTAGATAAAGCAGAAAAGTGGCTTAAAGTAAATTGCCCTGTTTGTGGGGCCCCAGCAAGAAGAGAAACAGATGTTTCTGATACATTTTTAGATAGTTCTTGGTATTTTTTGCGTTATCCTTCAATTAAATTCAAAGACAAACCATTCGACAAACGGATTACTAAGAAGTGGCTTCCAGTTAATATGTATATTGGCGGAGCAGAGCATTCTGTCTTGCATTTAATGTACGCTCGGTTTATTACTATGGTATTATTTGATTTAGGATATATTGATTTCGAGGAGCCTTTTACTAATTTTTATGCCCATGGTTTAATAATTAGCCAAGGAGCGAAAATGAGTAAAAATAAAGGGAATGTTGTTATTCCTGATGAGTATATTAAAAAATATGGGGCGGATGCTTTGAGAATGTATTTAATGTTTTTAGGACCATTTGATCAAGGGGGAGATTTTAATCCAACAGGTATTATTGGAATAAAAAGATTTTTAAATAGAGTTTTTCGTTTATCCTTGAACCTGAAAGTTAACCTTCATCAGCAAACAACAAAGAATCTGGAAAGAGCTTTACATAGAACAATTAAAAAAGTAACAGAAGATATAGAAAATAAAAAATATAACACAGCAATTGCTTGTTTAATTGAATTTGCAAACCTTTGGGAAAAAGAAGAAAGCATTTCTTTGGAAGATGGAAAAAGATTTATTAAACTTTTAGCCCCTTTTGCCCCTCATCTTAGTGAAGAGATTTGGGAGATATTAGGAGGAGAATTTTCTATTCATCAGCAACCTTGGCCTGAATATGATCCAGCTTTAGTTAAACAAACAGAATTTACGATAATTATTCAGATTAATGGTAAGCTAAGAGATAAACTAATAGTAAGTCAAGATGTTTCAGAGGAAGAAGTTAAAAATATGGCTTTAAATAGGCCTAAAGTTAAAAAGTGGTTAGAAAATAAAGAAATAAAGAAAGTTGTTTTTGTCCCTAATAAGTTAATTAATTTTGTTGTTTAGTTTTATGAGGATTGTTCTTGTTGGAGGAGGAACTGGAGGTTCAGTTGGTCCTCTTTTGTCTTTAAAGCAAGCAATTCAAAAAAAGAAAAAAGATGCGCAATTTCTTTTTATTGGACCGAAATCGGATAGATTAATTATTAGAATAGCCAAAGATTTTTCTTTGCCTTATAAAGGAATTCATTGCAGTAAGTTAAGAAGATACTTTGATCTAAGAAATTTTCTTGCGCCTTTTTTAGTTCTTTTGGGAATAATTGAGTCTATAAAACTATTAAAAGAATTTAAACCAAAAGCTATTTTTTCTTCAGGGAGTTTTGCTGCTGTTCCCGTAGGCATAGCTGGATGGTTGTTGAAAATACCTGTTTTTATTCATCAGCAGGATGTTGTTCCCAGTTTAACAAATCGCTTGCTTTCTCCTTTTGCTTGTAAAATTACAGTTAGTTTAGCTTGCTCTTTAAAGGATTTCCCGCCTCAAAAAACGGTTTTTACAGGTAATCCAGTAAAACAAGATTTGGATAAAGTTTCTAAAAAACAGGCAGAAAAATTTTTTTCTTTTAGCAAGAATGGTTTGCCAGTAATTTTAATTTTTGGAGGCTCTCAAGGGGCTGCACTTTTGAATGAATTAGTTTGCAATTTACTCCCTGATTTATTAAAATTTAGCAAAATTATTCATTTAACAGGAAATAATTTTAAATGTTCAGTAAGTTTATCTGAAAATTTGAAAGATAATTATCGTTCTTTCCAGTTTTTAGGTAAAGAAATGCCTCTGGCTTATAAAATGGCAGATATAGTTGTTTGCAGAGCAGGTATGGGGACTTTATCGGAATTGTCTTTTTTAGGCAAACCAAGCATTGTTTTGCCCATTGCTTATACTCACCAAGAGGCAAATGCTTTATATTTTTTGGAACATAAGGCTATTAGGGCTCTTTTTAGAAATGAACAAAACAAAGAGAAGCTTTTAGAAGAAATTAGGAAATTAATCCAAAATTCAGAATTAAGAAAAGAGCTGGGAGAAAATATTAAAAAAATGAAAGTTTTTGCTTCAGCACAGAATATTTTGGATGAATACAAAGATGTTTTGGGCCTATAGTTCAATGGTAGAACAGCGCATTTGCAATGCGCAGATGGCAGTTCGATTCTGCCTAGGTCCACCACAATAAAATGGTTTGGATGGCATCTTGTTTAGAGGGAGGTTTAAATAAGAAGGCAAATGTTTATTGCACGTAGGAGAAGGAAAAGGGAAGGGTTAAGGTTAGAGGGGGGAGAGAAAGGATTTCGTTGTTGCTATTGCAAACAATGGGTTCCTTTTTCAAGATTTATAGGGACGGCACATCGTAATCATTGCCCGTTTTGTTTGTGGTCTAAACATGTTGATTTAGAAAAGCCAGGAGATAGAATGTCTCAATGTCAAGCAGGAATGAAACCAATTGGATTAACATTTAAGCATGAGGGTGTAGATAAATATGGGAGACGTCGGCAAGGAGAGCTTATGTTGATTCATGAATGTACTGGGTGCGGGAAGATTTCTATAAATAGAATTACAGCAGACGACAGCGAGGAGGCAATTTTAAGGGTATTTGAAGGATCACAGAAATTACCTCAAAGAAAAAGAGATAAGTTAAAAAAAGAAGGCATCGAGGCGCTCTTAGCAGAATCAAAAGAGGAAGTGCTTACTCAGCTTTATGGCAAATTTACTAAACCCTAAGAGTTTGATCTTCAGGGGTTTCCCAGACACAGTTCAAGAATTTCCCGGAGTCTACCTCCGGAGTCTACCTCCGGGAAACCGTTTAAGTAAAAAATTCTGCCAGATATTAATAAAGGCAGAATTTTCTATTTCTCTTTAAAGAAGAGTTAAATTTATTTTCTTTGTAGATTAATTTTACAATTTGGGCATTGAAGTGTAGAGCAGGGGACTCCGCGTTGATGAGGAATTTTATACCCGCATTTTGGGCAAACACAATAACCACTTGGACCTCGTCCAGCTGCTCCTTTTATTTCTCCTTTAAATCTACCCCTTCGCTGCCATCCAAAGCCTCTACCTATACCAAAACCTCGGCGAAGAATAGGACTAACATCTGGTTTGTAAAAATTAGTTTCAATCTCATGACTTTTAATCTGAATAGCTACATAGGAAAGGGTTTCAATTTCTTTCATTAATTTTTTTCTTAGATTTTTAGAAATTTCAGTTGCTTCTTTTATATTTAGATTGCTGGGAAGTTTTATTTCTAAATTAGCTGTAACAGCAGATCCCTTTTTCTGCGTTTTTAAAGAATCAAGTTCAATATTTTCTTTTTTAACAATTGATTTTATTTTTTCTTCAATCTCTGGACCTGCTGAGGCATCAAGTAAAGAATCAGCTGCTTCTTTGCCTAAAGAGAATGATTCTTTAATAATGTAAAGGCCAATAAGCAGAGCAAGCAAAGGGTCAATGTAAATCCAGTATTTAGATAAAAGCAAACTAGCAAAAACCACAATTGAAGTATAAACATCTGCTCTGGAGTGGAAACCATCAGAAAGTAAGGCCATTGAATTCTCTTTTTTACCAAAATGAATTTTTAAGCGAGCCATTATTTCGTTAACTAGTGCTGAAAGAATCATTATTCCAAAAGCCAAGCCCTGGATTTTTAGTGGAGAAGGATTTAGAAAGTTTTGGTAGGCTTCATAAATAATTCCAATACCTGTTCCGAATAGAATTAAAGTAATTAGTAAACCAGCCAGAACTTCAAATTTGTGATGACCGTAGGGATGCTTTTGATCTTCTGGTTTTCTAGAAATTTTAATGCCAATATAGCTGATAGCAGAAGAAAAAATATCCATAAAAGAATGGATACCCTCAGCCAAGATAGCAGTTGAGCTGGAAAAAATACCAATAGTGATTTTTCCTCCAGCTAAAACTGCATTAGCTAATATTGAAATAAAGGCAATTTTTTCTTTCATCTTATTTAAATTTTATTTGATCAATGATATTTTTAAATATTTTTTTATATTTTGGGTTTATTTCAACAACTGGCTTCATTTTTATGGTAGAGTTAATAAAATCTTTTTGATAAGGAATTTTTTCTAAGACTTCAATTTTATTTTTCTTAGCAAATTTTTCTATTTCTTTAGAGAAGTTTTTAGCTAAATCATATTTATTAATGACAATCCCATGTTCTATTTTAAAATATTTAGCTAAATACAAAACTCTTTTTAAATCAAAAAGAGCAGAAGGTGTTGGTTCAGTTACTGCTATGATATAATCAGTTCCAACCAAGGAGGCAATTACTGGGCAACCAATTCCAGGAGGGGAATCTATAATTATAGTACTAGCTTTTAGTTTTTTGTTAATTCTGTCAGCGTGCTTTCTTAGTTTAGCTATTACTTCACCAGAAGGAAGCTCTCCTAGTTTTAGTTCGCCAGAAATTAGATTGATATTATACTTTTTGCCAGTGTAAATCGTACCAATTTTTCTTTTTGCTTCTGTTATTGCGCCATAAGGGCAAACGTTTTTACAAGCCATACAGCCAATACAAGCATCTTTTACAAAAGCAGGATATTTCCCTTTGACAAAGATAATAGCATCTTGTTTACAAACAGAAGCACACTTTCCGCATTTTTTGCATTTTTTAAAATTCCATTTTGGTATTGCCTGATAGACGTCTGTATATTTTTTTCTTTTTATAGAGAGTAAAAGGTGGTCGTTTGGACATTCAGCATCAGCATCTATGAGCATGGTTTTGTTGATTTTTGCAAATTCTGTTGCTAATGAGGTAGCTACCATTGATTTACCTACACCACCCTTCCCACCAGTAATTGCGATTTTCATTGTTTTATTATTAATTAAAGATAGATTTATTTTTTTAATTTTAATAAGGCATTTTGAGCTGCGGCAATAAGAGGATATACTGTTGGTGCTGAAGTTAAAAGAGGATGAGTAGCTATTTGCCAAGTGTTAAAATCAAAAAGTGAAGTTTTTTGTTGGATGGCTAGAGATAATATATTTAACATTTCGCCAATGCTTTCTGGCCCCATAATTTCTCCTCCTAAGAGGAGACATTCAGATGATTTAGTAAAAATTAGTTTAACTTTAATTTTCTTTGTTCCAGGTAAATAAGCTGGATGATGATTTGGTGCTTCAGCTTCGCCAATTAGGTAGTCAATATTTTCTTGTTTAACTTTTTTTTCTGTTAATCCAGCTACTCCAAGGGCTAATCCATCAATAAAAGTTGAAAAAACACCAACAGTCCCTTTGTTTTCTCTAATAAGTTCTATCTGGTATAAATTATTAGCAGCAATTCTAGCCTCAGTAGAAGCAACTGAGGCAAGCATTACAGGGATGTTTTTGCTAGTGATAAAATCTTTAGTTTGGGCGCAATCACCTATAGCAAAGATATCAGGGATATTTGTCTTCATGTATTCGTCTACAATTATTCCCCCTTTTTCTTCAGTTTTTATACCTGCTTTTTTTGCTAAATCTACATTGGGCCGAGCTCCAATTGATAAAATTATTAAATCTGCTGGTATTTTTTCTCCACTATCTAGTTCTACATATTCTACTGCCTCTTTTCCTTGTATTTGTTTTATTGTTTTGTTAGTGAGAATTTTTACTCCTTTGTTTTTTAGTTTTTCTTCTGCAGCTAAGGCAAACTCCTCATCAAAATTTGTAATAAGGCAGTGGTTTAGTTTTTCAATGATATAAATGTTTAAATTTTTAATATTGCTTAATTCTTCAGCAAATTCCACTCCAATAAATCCGCCGCCAATAATAATTATATTTTTACTTTTTAAAACTGCTTGACGAAGTTTTTTTAAATATTCGTAATCTTTTTTAACTAACCACACTCCTTGTTTTTCTGAGCCAGGAATAGGAATTAATTGTGGGGTTGATCCTAAGGCTAAAATTAATTTGTCATAACTGTAAACATTTCCGTTTTTTGCGACAACTTTTTTGTCTTTAGGATTAATTTCTGTAATTTCTGTAATAATTAGATTAATTTGGTTGTTTAGTAATGGCTGGTCGGGCATTAAATTTTTTTCAACTGAATCAAGACGGTTAAAAATGTAAGGAATGCCGCAGGGGATAACAGCTTTTTTCTCTTTTCTAATCAAAGTGACTTGTTTTAGGGGGTAATGTTTTTTGGCAGTGGTAGCTGCAACAACTCCAGCTGGCCCGCCACCAATGATTAAAATGTCTGTTTTCATAGCTCAATTTTGTTAATATTGATTGATTTTTGGATTAAAAAATGTCTTCTTCTTGTAGTTCTTTAAGTTCATTGTTTTCTAATTTTTGGATATTTTTTTCGATTGTTTCCTCAATTGCTTTATATGTTTTGATATTGTAGTTTTTGAATTTATTATAGGCTTTAGGCCCTAAACTAAAAGCAATAATTGCTTTTACTCCTTGACGATGTAAAAAATCAGGAGGAAGTTCTGAGCCCCCTGAAGTTTCAGGATTGAGTAAGATATTAAAAGTCTTTTTTTCTGTGTTATAAATTAAAAAATAATTTGCTTTGCCAAAATGAGGAGCAACTTTATTATCTAAAGCACCTTTATTATTTATTGGAATTGCTATTTTCATTTTTCAATTTTTTTAAGTTCTCCATTGATAAATTCTTGGAGGGCTTTTTCTACTGTTCCCTCTCCAATATAAATATCTATTCCGAATTGATTTAATACATCTAGAGCTCTTGGCCCGACATTTTTCGTAATTATAGCTTCAATATTTTTTTCTGCCATGAATTGGGCAACTGAAATGCCAGCTGCTCGAACCATTTGATTTGCAATAATGTTTTCTATAGCTTCTGTTTTTTGAATTTTTCCGTTCTCAATTTCAGCAATAAAAAAATAAGGGCATCTAGCGAAAACTTCACTAATATTACTTTTTAAATCTTTTCCATTAGAGCTGATTGCTATTTTCATTTTGTTGATTTTTATATTATTAAAAATTGTTATTTTGTTTTATTCATTTTGAATATATATCCATAATTATTCCTTGTCAATAGTTTTATTTTTGTTATATTTAGGACAAGTTTAAGTTTGTTTATTTTCATAGAAAAATGAAGTTATTTCTGCCGAAAAAAGTTATCTTAACTAAAGGAATTGGGAGGGGAATTAGTCAGGTAAACGCATTTGATAATGCTTTACTTGACGCAGGTATTGCTAATTATAATTTAATTAGAGTTTCCAGCATTGTCCCTCCAAAAGCTAAAATTTTTTATTTAAAGGATTTAAAATCTAAATCAATTTCACTTCCTTTAGGTTCTTTGCTTCCTGTAGTTTATGCTGCTTGTTTTAGTCAGAAAAAAGGAGAAAGAATATCTGCTGTTCTTAGTTTGGGTATTCCTAAGAAACAAGATTACAAGAAAATAAATGGCCTTATTTTTGAGTTTTCTTCTAATTTAGAAGAGGATCAGGCTAAAGAGCAATGTGAAAAAATGCTTGAACAAGGATTTGAACAAAGGGGGGTGCAAATAGATAAAAAGTTTTTTATTAGCGCAAGCACAGTTTGCCAAGAGGCGTTTACTTGCGTTTTATCTGCTGCAGTGATAATATAAAAAGTGTACGTTCTTTAAATAAAAAGTAAACAATAAATAAAAGGAGGGGAAATGAAAGCCTTATCTAATGAATGGGAAAGGGAAGTACTTTCATCAGTATTTTTTGTTGAAAGGAATTTTCAGAGATTAGAAGAAGCATTTCAAAGATTGGGTTCAGTTCATTGTGATTCAAGAATAAACACAGAAAATTTTCCTGAATGGGAGCAAGGAGTAAAAAAAGGATCTGTGGCTTGTTTGCATTTTGATGGCAGCTTTTTGAAACCAAAAGTTTCCTCAGGTTTAGTTGTGCGAACTATTTACAGGTTGAGCTTAAGACCAGCAGGAATTTATGAGTTAGTTGCTTTGGCTTTTAGGATCAAGAATTTTGATCATTGCACATTTGTTGCTTTTGGGTCTTATTTAATAGACAAAGAAGGATTAAAAAGAGTGCCAAGTTTGTCTTTTAACAAAAAAGAAAAAATTTTTTCCCTTCCACGTTATCATCAGATGTGGGAAACCAAGAATACGATGTTTTTAGCTTGTTTTGGCAAAAGGCCCTTATAAAGGGCCTTTTTCTTTTGTTTTTTGATGTAAGCTCAAGAAGAAAATTTGACAGATTTAAGGAAATTTGCTTTAATAATATAAGAGTAATAGATAATTTTCTTTACAATTCATAAACAAAGGAGGGGAAAATGAGAACAAATCTTAGTAAAGCCTATCTTTTAAAAGATGAAGCAAAATCAGTCCCCCGGATTTTAGAAAGTTTGTTCAAAGAAAGAACAGTGAAAGTATGGGATAAAAGGATATTAGAATGCAGAGAATTAATAAATTCAGGACCAGAAACAAGAGAAGTTTTTCTTCTAAAATTTTACTCGACAGAAAAAAGAGTAAGTTTTGGAGAAGTTAGAAAAGAAATAGCAGCAATGAACTTTCAGCCAGGAGGAATAAGAGATTTGTTAATGTTGGTTTTAGAGGAGGATTTATCCCCAGGATTGTATATAGCTTTAGGTTATGTCTACGAGGATGAAGCTTATGGGAAGGGAGACTCTGCGGTTCGCTATCACCCAGCAGTGCGAATAAATGAGAAAGGAGAAATCAGTTTAACTTTTGTTTGGGTTCTTTCATTTTTAGAAAATGAAATCGGATTTGTAGTTAAAAGATAGTCAGAGTAAGTAGACAAATAACAAATAAAAGCCCCTTTTAATTTAGGGGCTTTTTGCTTTTCGTGAATTTGTCCCAGAGGCAGTCTCCGGAGGCAGACTCCGGAGGTAGACTCCGGACAAACGAGTTTCCCGGAGGCAGACTCCGGAATCTCTTTCGGAATCCTGAAATCCGGAAATGAGTTTTCTCGCCTGCTTCCTATAAATAATTCTTGATTTTTATAGGGAATCAATTATTCTAAAAGTGATTTAGATTGAAAGTATGTCAGGTTTTGAAATAATTAAGAGGTCAAAAAAATATTCAGCAAGGCAAGGGAAAATTATGACTCCCCATGGAATTGTCCGAACTCCGAATTTTATGCCAATAGGGACAAGGGGAGCAGTAAAGCTTTTAAGTTCACAGGAATTAAAACAAGCAGGAGTTCAAATTATTTTAGCAAATACATATCATCTTTTTTTTGAGCCAGGCATTGAGGTTTTAAAGAAGTTTCGCGGTTTGGGGAATTTTATGAAATGGCCTGGCCCTATTCTAACAGATAGTGGCGGTTTTCAAGTTTTTTCACTAAATGAATGGAGGCAGGTTTTAGACTATGGCGTTAGATTTCATCATCCAAAAACCGGCAAAGAAATCGTTTTAACTCCAGAAAAAGTGATTGATTTACAGAAGATAATAGACTCAGATATTTTTATGCCATTAGATGAATGTATCCCTTATGATTCTTCTTATAAAAAAGCAGAAAAAGCAGTAAAAAGGACTATTTGTTGGGCTAAGCAGTCAAAAAAGGCATTTAGGTTTAGAAAACAAAACAGGCCTTTATTATTTGCAATTGTTCAAGGAGGAAAATTTTTAGATTTAAGAGAAAGGTGTGCCAAAGAATTAATTAATCTTGATTTTGATGGTTATGCTTTAGGTGGATTAGCTGTTGGAGAGCCATTTAAAGAAACTCGTCGGATATCTAAAAAAATTGTTTCCCTTTTGCCATCTAATAAGCCTCGTTATTTAATGGGTTTAGGCGAGCCATCTCAATTAGTTTGGGCTGTACTTAATGGCTTTGATATTTTTGACTGCGTTTTGCCTACACGGAATGGACGGCATGGGTTAATTTACATCTTTAAAAGGTTAAAAAAGTGGAGATTAGAAGACTTGTTAAAAAAGAAGTTTTATCAGAAAATTTCAATTGAAAATTCTGTCTTTAAAAACGATAAGTCTCCTTTAGATAAAAAATGTGGCTGTTTTGCCTGCCAAAATTATTCCCGAGCATACATTCATCATCTTTTTAAAATTAAAGATCCTTTAGGTCAAAGATTGGCAGTGATACATAATATTTATTTTTATTTAGAATTATTTAAAAAAATGAGGGAATTGATTTAAAAGATATTATGAAAAAGCAAGAAGATAAAATTTTAGAAGGATTAAACAAAGAACAAAAACAAGCAGTTACTTATAAACAGGGTCCCTTTTTAGTAATTGCTGGAGCTGGGACAGGAAAAACAACAGTAATTACTCGTCGTTTAGCTTGGTTAATTTTAAATCAAAAAATTAACCCAGAAGATATATTAGCAGTTACTTTTACTGAAAAAGCTGCTCAGGAAATGGAAGAAAGAGTTGACAGGCTCCTTCCTTATGGATATTTAGATTTATGGATTTCTACTTTTCATTCTTTTTGTGAAAGGGTTTTAAGAGAAAATGCTTTAGAAATTGGACTATCCCCAGATTTTAAGATTTTAGATGAATCAGCTCAAGCCCTTTTTGTTTTTAATAATTTTTCCCGTTTTAATTTAGATTATTATCGCCCTTTAGGTAATCCTTATCGTTTTATTCATTCATTAATTAAACATTTTTCTCGAGCAAAGGATGAGCTGGTTTCACCTGAGGATTACTTTAACTATATCAAGGAATTAGAGTTAAACAAAGATTCATCCTTATCTTCTTCTGAAATATCCGAGGAAATAAAAAGACAAAAAGAAATTGCCCAAGCTTATAGCATTTACCAAAAACTTTTGCTTGAGCAGGGAATGCTTGATTTCGGAGATTTACTTATTTATACCCTTAAACTTTTTAAACAGCGACCAAGTATTTTGAAGAAATATCAGGATAAATTTAAGTATATTTTAATAGATGAGTTTCAGGACACTAATTTTGCCCAATATGAATTAATGAAAGCTTTAGCTGCGCCAAGAAATAATTTATGTGTAGTTTTTGATGATGACCAGGCTATTTTCCTTTGGAGAGGAGCTTCTTATAACAATGTTTTTCAGTTTAGAAAGGATTATCCTCAAGCGCAAGCTATTACTCTTTTAAAGAATTACCGTTCTTATCAAAATATATTAGATTTAGCTTATAACTTTATCCAAAAAAATAACCCAGACCGTTTAGAAGCTCAGATTTCTAAAATAGAGAATAATGTATTCAAAAAAAAGATTTCCAAAAAACTTCAAGCTGTCCGTCAGGGTAAGGGGGTTATAAAGGTATTTAGTGGGCAAACCCATGAGCAGGAAGTTGAATTTGTAATAAAGAAAATAATAGAATTAAAAAATAAAAATCCTGAATTAAGCTGGAATGACTTTGCTATTTTAGCAAGAACGAACAAATCCCTAGAACCTTTTTCTAAACTTTTGGAGTATAGTGCTGTTCCTTATCAGTTTTTAGCTCATAGTGGACTTTTTTCTAAGCCCTTGATTTTGGATATTTTAGCTTATTTAAAGCTTTTGGATAATTATCATGAGTCCTCAAGTGTTTATCGAATTTTAGTTTCCCCTTTATTTTTAAACTCTTTAACAAACAAAGACTTGTCTCTTTTAACTCAGGAATCAAGAAAAAATTCTTGGTCTCTTTTTGAGACACTTCAGAAAGCAAATTTAATAAAAGGATTGTCGCAAAAAGCTTTGTTATCCATTAATAAACTCCTTTCACTTATTGAGAAACATTCTCTTTTAGCCCGGTCTGAGCCAGTGAGTAAAATAGTTTACAGATTTCTTAATGAAAGCGGTTATTTGAAAATTTTAAAAGATCAAGCAGATAAAGATAATCCTCAGGCCTGGGAGAGTATTTCTTTTTTAAATCAATTCTTTAGGCGGATAGAAAGATTTGAAAAGGAAAACCCTGATTGTTTGGTTAGAAATTTTATAGAATCAATTGATAGACTAATTCAATTAGGTGATTTTGGAGCAATTAGTCCTGAACTTGAAGGGCCTGAGTCTGTTAAACTTTTAACTGTTCATGCAGCAAAAGGTTTGGAATTTAAATATGTTTTTATTGTTGATTTAACTAATCGGCAATTTCCAACATCTCAACGTCCAGATCTTATTCCTTTCCCTGATTCTTTAATAAAAGGGATTGTTCCTAGTGGTGATACTCATTTACAAGAAGAAAGAAGATTGTTTTATGTAGGGTTAACTAGAGCAAAAGATGGTCTTTTTCTTTGCTGGGCAAAAGATTATGGAACAAAGACTTTAAGAAAACCCTCAAGATTTCTTTATGAATTAGATTTGTTAGAAAAGCAAGAAAAGGAGAAAATTGATAAAGAAAAAATTAAACTGCATATCCCAATTACAGCTAAAGCAAAGGTTAAAAAACAGGTTAAGGAAAAGCCCTTGCCAAAAAGTTTTAGCTTTACTCAAATTATAGATTTTACAACCTGTCCTTTACAGTACAAATATCGATACTTATTAAATATCCCTACTGCTGGCCGCCCAACATATAGTTTTGGCAAAAGTATTCATAACACTTTAGCTGAGTTTAGCAAATTGTATTTAAAAGCAAAACAAGAACAAGACTCGTTGTTTTCTTTAAAAAATGCTCAGAAGAAAAAGAAAATAATTCCTTCCTTAGAAGAACTACTCCGTTTATATGAGAAAAATTGGATTGAAGAATGGTATGAAAGCAAAGAGCAAAAACAGGAGTATAAGGAAAAAGGCAAAGAAATTTTAGTTAATTTTTATGAAAACTTTAAGAAAAAGATGCCAGAAATTGTTGCTGTAGAACAAGAATTTACTTTTCCATTAGATAAATATATATTTAAGGGAAGGATTGACAGGATTGACAAAATAGACCAAGGTTTCAAGGTAATAGATTATAAAACAGGAAAGAAAAAGGATATTAAATCATCATCAGTAAAAGATCAATTAGTTATTTATTGTTTAGCTTTAAATTCTTCTCCCTTTTCTGAATTGCAGCCAGTAAAAAAACTTTCTGCTTATTATTTGGAAAGCGGAGAAGAACTTGAGTTTGAGGTTTCTGAAAAAGAAATAAATTCAATAAAAACTAGAATAGTCCAGGTTATTGAAGAATTAATGAAAAGCGATTTTCCTCCTCAGCCAGGTTATCATTGCCAGTTTTGTGATTATTATCATATTTGTCAGTTTCGTGAAAAATCTTTTAGATAATTTTTATTTTCTATGAAAAATCGCTCAAAAGTTGGTAATCAAAAAGGGAATCCAGCTTTTAGAACTCCTTCCTGTTTTATTGCTTTGAAGTCTTTAAGAGTTAATCGATTAAGAGGGAAAATAAAAAGTTTAAGAGGTTTAAGAAATAAAAAATATGGTGAAAGAACTTCAAGTCAGCACAAATAAACGTTATCAATTGGTTGATTTAACAGAACAAGTTGAGGGAATTGTGTCTCAAAGTGGAATTGATTCAGGTATAGCCATTGTTTTTGTGCCTCATTCAACAGCTGGGATTCTTTTAACAGAAAATGAGCAGGGTTTAATTCAGGATTGGCTTAATTTGTTTAAAAAAATTACTTCTGGTATTAACTTCGCTCACAACAAGATTGATGATAATGCTGATTCGCATCTTTTGTCTGGGTTGGTTGGTCAGGGAAAGACATTAGTAATAGAGGATGGCAGATTAATAAGGGGTACTTGGCAACAAATATTTTTAGCAGAATTTGATGGTCCAAGGCAAAGAAGAATTTTGATTAAAATAATTAAAGGTTGATTCCCAGAACCATCCCGGAGGTAGACTCCGGAGGTAGACTTTGGACAAACGAATTTCCCGGAGGTAGACTCCGGAGGCAGTCTCCGGAGGCAGAGAACACTGACTCCGGGAGAACACTCCAGGAGAACAAAGTCTCTGGGAGGTCTAAAGGTTGATTAATTAGATATTTAATTGAAAACTATATTGCCTTATGATGAGTAGAGAGCAAGCTTTAGAAATTCTTAAACAAAATATTTCTAATAAAAATTTAATTAAACATTCTTTAGCTGTTGAGGCAATTATGAGGGCTTTAGCTAAGCATTTTCAGCAGGATGAAGAGAAATGGGGGTTAGCAGGACTTTTGCATGATATTGATTACGAAAAGGTCCAGGAAAATTTGGCTGAACACTCTTTGCTTGGAGCAAAAATGCTTAAGGAATTAGGTTTAGATGAGGATATTTGCCAAGCAGTAAAAGTTCATAATGAAGCCCATGGCATTACTCCTGAAACTTTAATGGAAAAAGCCCTTTTTGTTTCTGATCCTGTAAGCGGATTGATTGTTGCTGCTACATTGGTTTTACCTTCAAAAAAGATAAAAGATTTAAGAACTGAAAATGTTTTGAATCGCTTTAAGGAAAAACAGTTTGCTCGGGGAGCTAACAGAGAAATTATTAAAAAATGTGAGGAATATTTGAATCTTAGTTTAGAAGAGTTTATTGAAATTTGTTTAAAAGCAATGCAGGGCATAGCTGATGATTTAGGACTTTAAATTATATTATGAAGGCAGTAGTTCAAAGAGTTAAAAAGGCAAGCGTAAAAGTTCAAGGAGCAGAAATTTCAGCTATTAATAAAGGTGTTCTGGTTTTTCTGGGAGTAGAAAAAGGAGATACTTTAGAAAAAGCAAAAAAGTTAGCAAAAAAAATTGCTCAATTAAGAATTTTCCCTTCAGAAAATAAAGAAATAGACCTGTCATTAGAAAGAATAAATGGGGAAATTTTAGTTGTGTCTCAATTTACTCTGTGTGCTGACCTTAGTAAAGGCAATCGGCCAAGCTTTGTTAATGCTGAAGACCCAGAGAAAGCTGAAAAAATTTATTTAGAGTTTATTAATTTTCTTAAACAAACAGGCTTACCAGTAAAAACAGGGCAATTTCGTACCTATATGGAAGTAAACTTGGTTAATGATGGGCCAGTGACAATTGTTTTAGAGATTTAGTGTTTTTAAAATATTAGAATGAGGAAATAAAAGCAAGCAAAATTGCTTGCTTTTTAATTTGGATTTGGTAGAATATAAATGTATGAAATTAAGAACATATTTGAAAATTAATAGTATTTGCTTTGTTTTTTCTTTGTTGGTTTTGGCGATTTGTTTATTTAAAAACCAAAAGACCCTGCCTGTTTTTTACTTGTCTGTTTTTTTGGCAATTAATACTGGCTGGAGTCTTATTGAGTTTATTTTCCGAACTCGCTTTAAGAAAAGGCCCCTTTTTCTCCAAATTAAAATTGCTTTTCGTCATTCTTTTTGGCTTGCCATTTTAGCTCTTGGTTTGCTCTTGCTTTATAGATTTCAGGTTTTTTACCTGCCGAATATTCTTTTGTTATTAGTTATTTTAGGTCTTTTGGAGTCATTTTTTTATTTATCTGATAAGAGATATTCGGAGATTAAATTATAGTTTATATGGCTTTGGGACGGGGATTAGAAGCTTTAATTCCAACTTCTTCAGGTAAAGTTTCTTCTCGAGCAATCTCTCAAAATAAAGAAAGAATAAAAGAGCAAGGAGAGAAAGTAATTAATGTACCAGTAGACAAAATTGAGCCAAACCCCTTTCAACCAAGAAAAGATTTTTCTTATTCCTCCTTAGAAGAATTGATTAATTCTATCCGGGCTTATGGCATAATTCAGCCTTTAATTCTTAGTCCTTTAGACAATGGTAAATATCAAATTATTGCTGGAGAAAGACGATTTCGTGCTGCTTTATTTTTGGAGATGAAGGCAGTCCCAGCAATTGTTCGACAAGCTGACCAACAAGCTAAATTAGAAATAGCTCTTTTAGAGAACATTCAAAGGCAAGACCTTAATCCTATAGAAAGAGCAGAAGCTTATCTTCGTTTGATTGAAGAATTTAATTTAACCCAAGAACAAATAGCTGAACATTTAGGTAAATCACGTTCTTCTATAGCTAATAGTTTGCGTTTGCTTTCTTTGCCATTAGAGGTGCAGGAAGCCCTGAAGCAGGGGAGTATTAGCGAAGGTCATGGGAAGATTTTAGCTGGTTTAGAAAATAAAGAAAAACAATTGCTTTATTTTAAACGAATTTTGGGTTTAAATTTAAGTGTCAGAGACACAGAAAAGTTAATTTTTGCGAAAAAAAAGAAGCAAAGCAGGAATTTTATAGAACAGTCATTTCCTTTAATAGATGAATTAAGCAGTTTAATTGGTTCTAAAATTAGATTTTTTAAAAAGAAAAATGGCGGAAAATTGGTTTTTGAGTTTTATAGTCAAAGTGCTTTAGAAAATTTTTTAGGCAAAATAAAAGAAATTTTTAAAAATAAAGATTATTATGAAGAATAAAATTTTAGTGGCAAATTGGAAAATGAACTTAAGCCCTGATGAAGAAATTTCTTTGTTAAAGGAAGTAGCTAATTTATTTAAAAACAACAAGAAAAATATTCCTGATTTAGAAATAATTATTTGTCCTAGTTTTTTAGCCTTAAAGCAAGCTAAAGAAGTGATAAAAGAACTGCCTAACTTTCATTTAGGAGCTCAGAATTGTTTTTGGGAGGATAAAGGGGCTTATACAGGAGAAATTTCTCCTTTATACCTAAAGCAGATAGGTATTGAATTTATTATTCTTGGTCATTCAGAAAGAAGGACTTATTTAGGAGAAGCAAATGAAATGATAAATAAAAAAGTTAGGGCTTGTCTTAAAAATGATCTTTGTCCTATAATCTGTGTTGGTGAAACTTTTGAAGAGCAACAAGAAGGGAAAAGAGATTATACAATAATGCATCAAACATCTACTGCTTTAGAAGGCCTTCAAGTGGATGAAAGCAAGAGGATTTTAATTGCTTATGAGCCAGTTTGGGTTATTGGTCGGGGCAAGGCAGTTGAACCAGAGCAGGCTGAATATGCTAATAGGGTTATTCAACAAACAGCTATTGACTGTTTACCCTTGGACTTTGTTAAGCAAAAAATGAGTTTTCTTTATGGAGGAAGCATTGACGAAGAAAATGTTGTTAGTTTTAAAGAACAAAAAACTATTGATGGATTTTTAGTTGGTGGAGCATCCTTAAATCCTAAAGAATTTTTTGGTATAGTTTTGAAGATGTAATATATGAAAAAGATAATTGGAATAAGTTTAGCCCTTTTATTAGTGTCCTTTAGCTTAACTATTATTTTCCCTTATCCAATTGTTTTAATTAGCAGTTTTATCTTTAATTTGCTTTTGGTTCTTTTAACTATTTTTTCGCTAGGCAGTTTTAGAATACTTTATTATTATTGGCCTGTTGTTGGAGAGACAATTTTTTTACTGTTATCTTTAAATATTTTTTGGCTAACTGCTGGTAATTATCTTATTCAGTATATTTTTCTTTTTATTTGCTTGGCAATTTTTGGCTTATTATTCTATAATTTCTATACTTTAAACTTTTCTCCCCGTGTTTGGAGGATTGAGTGGATTACTTTAAGCGCACCTTTGATTTGTTTTTTAATCACTTATTTTCTGTTTTTTTCAGTTAATTTTTTGATTCAATTTTTAGGCGTTTCCCGGGTAATTCTTTTTATTATTTTGTTTATTTCTTTATCTTGGCTAAGCCTTTACAATTTTTATACTATAAGATTGCGCTATTTTCTTAATGAAAAAAAAGAAAGATATCTTGATTTAACCAAAGACAAAAAAATTAATTTCTTTCTTGTTTTTATTTTTTCACTTTTAGGAATAGAGAGTTTAATTGTTTGCAATTTTCTACCTTTTGGAGCTTTTGTAAACTCTTTTCTTGCTTCAGTTTTTTATGTATTAAGTTTTAATATCCCCTTTGTTGGTTTTTGGGTTTTCTAAATTAAGAACTTATGGAGGTAAAAATGGACAAGTGGGAAAGAATTCTTTTCCAAATAGAAAAAAGAGCCAAAATTATTGATTCAAAAACAGAAGAATTTGATGTGGATGTGCTTTCAAATGGTGAAGTGATTAAAGGGACAAAAGAAATTGTTATTTTTTCTGCTCCAAAGGGGAAAATGAAAGTAGAAAAAATTACTAAACCTAGAGTTTTGGGGAAAAAAATAATTTCAAGCAAAAGAGTAGGAGGAAGAGTTGTTGAGGATTTTGTTTATTCCCCAGAAGAAAAAGTGGTCTTATTTAAAGTTTATCAATGGGATAAAGAAAAAGGGGATTGGGTTGAAATGAGTTTAGAGCAAATATAAAAATATGGGAAAAGAAGAATCAAAAGCAAAAAAAATTAAAATTAAAAGTGGTGATAAACAAGAAAACACATCAAAAGTTAAGATAAAAAAACAACGGGAAGAAAAAGAACAAAAGATTAGCAACCAGGAGATTGCTCATTTTTATAGGGAGCCATTTGATTCTTTGGAAAAGCCTGCCTCTTTATCAGGAGGAGCAGTTTTTGGCTTAATTATTTTGACTTTAGTTGTTGGTTTTATTGCTGGATGCATTGGCTCAATTTTTATTTTCTCTTCAGAGACCATTTCTTTACCCTGGGCAGGGGAAGTGGATATTACTAAATATTTCCCTGAGAAAAAAGTAACTCAGGTTGTTGAAAAAAACATAACAGTTACTGAAGAAATAAGAGAAACTGATTTGATTGAGAAATTAGGAGAAAGTATTGGTTTTGTTTTCCCTAAAAAAAATTTAGGAGAGCATCCTGCTTTTTTGGAACAAATTTATGCGCCTTGGCAGAGAAAGTCTCTTGTTTTAGCTATTTCTGAAGATGGGTGGTTTGTTTGTTCTGATGATTTTCAAGGGCAAGAATTAGATCAGATTAAAGAAAATTGGGAAATACTATTCAACTCAACTGTTTATAGTATTGACCAAATAAAAAAAGACGAGCAAACAGGATTGTACTTTTTAAAACTCAATTTGGAAAATATTCCTTTTGTTAAACTAGCTGATTTTAAGAAGATTAAAACAGGGCAAAGAATTCTTGTTGTTGATAAGTTTTTGAGATGGCTTTATACATCTATTAGTCATGCTCATTGGAGAGCAATAAGCAAAACAGAAGATTTGGTTCGTTCAAGTGATAAATTTTCTGAGTCAATTCTTTGCCAAGGTGTGTCTGTTCAAAATTTCCCTAATTCATTGGTTTTTAACTTAAAAGGAGAGTTAGTAGCCCTGGGGAGTTTGCCTGCTAATAGATTTATTCCAAGTTGGCAGGTACAAAAGGCTATTAATTGCTTATCTCAGGATAAACAAATAACTTATCCAGTTTTAGGAATAGATTACATTTTGATTCAGGAAGCTCCAGGACTTTTAAGCGCCCGTTTTAAAGGCTTTACTTGTGGAGCAATAGTTTATGGGAACCCTCCAGCATCTAGTCCTGCTTATACTAAAGGCTTAAGGAATGCTGATTTGATTATTAAAGTGGATGGAGAGGAATTTACAGAGAAAGACAATTTAACCTACCTTATTTTAAGGAAGCAAAAAGGAGAAAAAATTAGTTTTACAGTTCTGCGTAATGGAGAAGAAGTAGAAATTAAAGACATCCCTCTTTAAAATTTAATTTATGATTTATACTGTTGGCCAATACTTAGATAAGTTAAATGACCTTCTTAAGCTGGAAAATCCGCAAATAAGAGGAGAAATTGGTAAGGTTGAACAAAGAGAAAAGACAATTTACTTTACCTTGAAAGATTCAAATGAGGATGAATCAGCTGTTTTGAATTGTTTAATTTTCCGCTCTCGTTATAAAATGATGGGGGTGGAATTTAAAGAAGGCTTAGAGGTAATTATTTCTGGTAAACCGAATATTTATAAGCCATTAGGCAGGCTTTCTATTGTTGTTGAAACAGTTGAGTTGGTTGGTCAAGGAGCTTTAAAAAAAGCTTATGAAGAATTGAAAAAGAAATTAGAAAAACAAGGCTTATTTTCAGAAAAAAGAAAAAGAAAAATCCCGCCTTATGTTCAAAAAGTTGGTTTAATTACTTCTCGTTATGGTGATGCCTTAGGTGATTTTAGTGCGAATTTAGAAAAAGTGGGTTTTAAGGTAAAATTTTATGATAGCAGAGTAGAAGGGCAATCAGCTGTTCCAGATTTAATAGAAGCAGTTGAGTGGTTTAACAAGAATTCTGATTGCCAAGTTTTGGTAATTATTAGAGGAGGGGGCAGTTGGGAAAGTTTACAGGCTTTTAATAATGAAGCAGTAGCCAGAGCTGTAGCTAATTCAAGAATACCTGTTCTTTGTGGCATTGGACATGAAAGGGATGTGCCAATTGTTTCTTTGGTCGCTGACAAAGCAGTTTCTACCCCAACAGCAACTGCTCAGTTTCTTAGCCAACCCTGGAAGGAATTAAAACAGCATCTTAGACATTTACAAGTTCAAATTTTTAATAGCTTTAGCTCGTCTTTTTATAACACTCAGTTGCTAATTGAAAAACGAAGTGAGGAAATTAATTCTAAGTTTGAAGCTATTTGTAAAATATTTCCTAATTTAGTAAAATACTTTGAGCATTGTCTAAGAAAAATGGATATTTCTTTAAAAGGAGCAAACACCTTGCTTTTGGAATTTAATAGAAAGATAAAAAAGGGAATGCAGTCTTTAATCCAAAATCAGGAAGAAAAAATTTTGTTTCTTTCTCAGAGATTATTAGATAAAGACCCAAAGAAACAATTAAAATTAGGCTATAGTTTGGTTTTAAAGGGAGGAAAAGTTGTTAAAAGTTCAGCACAAATTAAAAAAGGAGATTTAGTTAAACTTCAATTTTATAAAGGTTGGGCTGATTCAGAAATAAAAAATAAAAAATAATTTATATGCCTGGAGCATCAAAAAAACAAAATCCAAACAAAACTTTAGCTTCTAGTTTAAAAAAATTAGAAGAAATTGTTGAATGGTTTAATTCTCAGCAAGAAGTTGATGTGGAAAAAGGATTAGAAAAAGTAAAGCAAGGAGTTGAGTTAATTAAGTTTTGCAAGACAAGACTTTCAGAAGTTAAAAATGAATTTGAAGAAATAAAAAAGCAAATGGAAGAGCAGGAACAAGATTTATTAAAAATGGACGAATATTTAGAATAATTAGAAAACAATGAGAATAATAAATATTTTTAGATATGAATAGAAAAGATTTAAAACAAGAAAAAACTTGCGTTTTAATTAAACCAGATGGGGTTAAGCGAGGTTTAATTGGGGAAATAATTAAAAGAATTGAGCAAAGAGGATTAAAAATTATTGCTCTGCAAATGATTTGGGCAACAAAAGATCAAATTGACCGTCATTATCCTAAAGATAAAGAGTATATTAGGCAATTAGGTGAGAAAACTTTAGCTAATTACAAAAAGTATGGTTTTGATGCTAAAAAAGAATTAGGCACAGACGATGTTTTTGAAATAGGTAAAATGGTTAGGGGCTGGTTAATTGATTACTTAACATCTGGGCCTGTTGTAAAAATGGTTGTTAGTGGCATTCATGCTATTGGTATGGTAAGAAAAATTGTTGGTCAAACTATGCCTTCCCAAGCAGAAATGGGAACAATAAGAGGGGATTTTTCGGTTGATGATGCAACAGCAGCAAATAGAGAAAAAAGATCTATTAGAAATATTATTCATGCTTCAGGCAATGAAAAAGAAGCAGAACATGAAATTAGCTTTTGGTTTTCTCCAGAAGAAATTCATGATTACAAAAGAGCTGAAGAAGATATAATGTTTTGAAGTATTATTAGCTGATTATGCTTAACCTTTTTTTAGGATTAGGAGTTGTTGTTATAGGTTTTATGATTTCAACCCATTCAGATTGGATTTTGAGAAATTTTGGCCGAGTGGAATGGGCAGAAGTTCATTTGAGTACAGAAGGAGGGAGTAGGCTTTTTTATATCTTGCTTGGTTTTGCAATTATTATTTTTGGGCTTTTAATAATTAGTGGGCTTATTCAGGATATAATGAATTTTATTGCAAGATTGTTTATACGTTAAAATGAAAGCTGTTAAAGAAAAAGTATTAGTTGGGTTATCTGGCGGAGTTGACTCCGCTGTTTGTTTATATCTTTTGAAAAAACAAGGTTATAGTCCAATTGGTGTGTTTTTGGATTTTTCCCAGTGTTCAAACCAAGAGCAAAGGGAATCAGTAAAAAGAATTTGTTCTTTATTAAATGTTCCTTATTTTATTCATAAATGTAGTGGAGAATTTAAAAACATTGTTTTAAAGTATTTTAAAGACTCTTATAGAAAAGGGCATACTCCTAATCCTTGTGTTTTTTGTAATCGTTATTTTAAGTTTGAGTTATTAAGCACTCTTGCTTCTCAAAGAAAAATAAAGTATATTGCTACTGGTCATTATGTGCGTTTAAAAAAGGGAAGGAAGGTAAATAAGATTTTAATAGCTAAAGATAAAGCTAAAGACCAAAGTTATTTTCTTTGCCTTTTAAATCAAAAATTATTAAAAAGAGCTATTTTCCCTTTAGGGAATTTAAAAAAAGAACAAGTTAAAGATATAGCAAAGAAAATAGGTTTTTTGAAAAAGGATTACAAAGAAAGCCAGAATCTTTGTTTCTTAGGAGAAAAGTTGATCAGTCATTATTTATCTTTGATTTTAGGAGAAAAACCAGGCAATATAGTCAATGAAAAAGGGGAAGTTTTAGGTTCTCATAAGGGGTTACATTTTTATACATTAGGGCAAAGAAAAGGGATACATTTATCAAGGGGACCGTTTTGGGTAGTAGGATTTGATTACAAGAATAATAATTTAATTGTAAGTAAGAACAAAAATTTGCTTTTTAAAAAAGAAGTTATAGTCTCTCCCTATAATTTTATCTTTTTCAAGAAATTTCCTAGAAAGAAATTTATTCAAGTAAAAGCAAAATTGCGCTCTCAATCTGCTTTATCTTTAGCTAACCTTTATTTTCTTTCAAAAAAAGAATTGAAGTTAGTTTTTAAAAACCCCCAAAAAGCACCTACGCCAGGGCAGTTTGCTGTTTTTTATAAAAACAGTCTTTGCTTAGGCGGAGGAGTAATCTCTTCTGCACATTAACCTTATTCCGGAGTCTACCTCCGGGAAGCTCTCCGGGGAGCTCGTTTGTCCGGAGGCAGGGTTTGTCCGGAGGTAGTCTCCGGGAGAACTTAGGGATAATTAAAGGTCAATGGAATATAGTAAAATTAAGCCTATAAACTATGGAAATACAAAGCCCAGCTTTTGAAAACAATGGTTACATTCCTTCAAAATATACCTGTCAAGGGGAAGACATAAACCCTCCTTTACAGATTAGCCAAGTTCCGCAGGAGGCAAAGAGTTTAGTTTTAATTGTTGATGATCCTGATGCTCCAATGGGAACTTGGGTTCATTGGGTTGTTTGGAATATTCCTCCAAAAATCAAAGAAATTTCTGAAAAAAGCCTTCCTCAAGGAGCAGTTGAAGGTTTAAATGATTTTCAAAAACATTCTTATGGAGGCCCTTGCCCTCCTTCAGGAACTCATCGTTATTTTTTTAAACTTTATGCTTTGGATACAATTCTTAATTTAGATACATCTTCTACAAAGAGTGACCTTGAAAGAGCTATGAAAGGGCATATTTTAGATCAAGCTCAGTTAATAGGGTTATATTCTTGCCAATAAGGTTTTGTAAAATAGAAGTTCTAATTTTTTATATCCAATATGCTTTTTAAATCGCCAAAGAATACTTCTCAGGTTTACTGGACTCGCCATGCTAAAGAAAAAATGAGATTTTATGGTTTAAGTGAAAAAAAAGTGCTAAATCTTTTATTTCATCCTGAAAGAGTAGAAAAAGGCATTGTTCCTGGGACAATTGCTCATATGAAAACAGTTGGATCATTAAAAAGGCAAACAGAAATTTGGCTGCTTTATCAACCTAAAGGGCAAGTAAAAAAAATAATTACTGCTTGGCGTTATCCAGGTAGGACTCAACCTGGAGAAGAAATACCTATTCCTTTAGAGATAAAAAAGGCAATTGAAAATCAAGAAATTAATTAAATATGTTTTTGTTTAAAAGAAAAAAAGAAAAAAGGCTTTGGGATTTAGTAAAAAGAATAAATGACTTGGAAAAACAAGTTGCTTGTTTAACTATGGAGCAAAGAAAAGCAAGGATTCAAGAACTAAAGAAAACAATAACTGATAGACAAGAATATACAGAGGAAGAATTAGAAGAAGTTTTTGCTTTAGTTAGAGAAACTGCTCGTTTAACTTTAGGCCAGAGACCTTATGATGTTCAGGTTATGGGAGGGATAGCCTTGGCTCAAGGAAAGGTTATAGAAATGAAAACAGGGGAAGGCAAGACATTAGCAGCAACAATGCCTTTAGTTTTAGAAGCTTTAAAAAGTAGGGGAGCTCATTTAGTTACAGTTAATGATTATTTAGCTCAAAGAGATACTGTTTGGATGGGGCAAATTTATCATGCTTTGGGATTAAGTGTAGCCTGTTTAACTAGAGAAAGTGCCTTTCTTTATGACCCTGATTATATTAAGGATAGGGAAAGGCGAGAAAAACTTGATAAAGAAAGAGATAAAATAGGGGGCTTTAAAGTAGTTAAAGATTTCCTTCGCCCAATTACAAAAAAGCAGGCTTATCAAGCAGATATTACTTATGGGACTAATAATGATTTTGGTTTTGATTATTTAAGAGATAATCTTGTTTATGATATTAAAGATAAAGTTCAGAGACCTTTGCATTATGCAATTATTGACGAAGTAGATAGTATTCTTATTGATGAAGCCCGAACTCCTTTAATAATCTCTGCTCCTCGTCGAGAATCGCTGGATACTTTATACAGACTAGCAAATTTAGTTAAAAAGCTTTCTCCTCAGGAAGATGTTGATATTGATGAAAAGTTAAAAACAGTTGTTTTAACTGAAAAAGGACAAGGGAAGGTTGTGCTTTGGTTAGGGAAGGACCCATGGGCAGAGAATAATATTCCTTTGCTTTATCGTTTAGAAGCTGCTTTAAGAGCTCAATTTTTGTTTAAAAAAGACCGGGATTATATTGTAAAAAATGGTCAAGTTTTAATAGTTGATGAATTTACTGGGAGAATTTTACCTGGCCGCCGTTGGTCAGCTGGTATTCATGAAGCAATAGAGGCTAAAGAAGGGGTTAGTATTCGGCAAGAAATGAAAACATTAGCTACAATTACTTTTCAGAATTATTTTAGATTATATGAGAAATTAGCTGGAATGACAGGAACAGCAATGACTGAGGCAGAGGAGTTCTACAAAATTTATAATTTAGAAACAATAGCTATACCAACTCATCGCCCAATGATACGAAAAGATTTGCCAGATAAAATTTATCAGACAGAGCAAGCAAAATTTAAAGCATTAATTCAAGAAGTAAAAGCTCGACACGAGAAAGGACAACCGATTTTAATTGGAACACGTTCTATAGAAAAAAGTGAGCTAATTGCTCGTCTCTTGAAAGAGCAGGGATTAAGCTGTCAGGTGCTTAATGCTAAATATCATGAGAAAGAAGGAGAAATTATTGCTCAAGCAGGTAAATTAGGAGCAATAACAGTAGCCACAAATATGGCTGGAAGGGGAGTTGATATAATTTTAGGAGGGAACCCCCCTGATGAAGAGCAAAGAAAAAAAATTATTCAATTGGGAGGTCTTTGCGTTTTAGGGACAGAAAAACATGAATCAAGAAGAATAGACAATCAGTTAAGAGGAAGGAGTGGGAGACAAGGTGATCCAGGTGTTAGCCAATTCTTTATTTCTTTAGAGGATGATATTGCTAGAGATGAAAAAGGGAGAATTTTTAATGGCCAGAGAATTAAGAATTTAATGAAATCTTTGAATTTGCCCCCTGATTATGCTATAGAAAATAGAACAATTAGCCGGCTTTTAGAAAGGGCTCAGGAAATGGTAGAAGGCTTTTATTTTGACATCAGAAAAAGACTTTTAGAGTACGATGATGTGCTAAATGCTCAGCGTAAAAAAATTTACCAGCAAAGAGATGAAGTTTTGGGAATGAATAAAGAGCAATTAGAAGAGTTTATTTTGCAAGTAATTAAAAAAGAAATTAGGCAAATTATTCATTCTTTGCTTCAAAATACTAAAGATTATCAAGAAATTAATTTTAAACTTATTGCTGATGAAATGAGCAATTTATTTCCTGTACCTTTAGATTTTGAAGAAAAATTAAAACAAGTTGCACTTTCTATCAATAAAAACAAGGAATTAGAAGAAAAATTAGTTGAATACAATTTTGATTTAGCTAAAAAGTTTTTAGAAGAAAAACAAAGAGCTCTTTTTTCTAAAGAGCCTCCTGTTTTATCTGAAGATGAGTTTGTTAAAATTCAAAAAAGATTAATCCTGCAGATAATTGATTATTTTTTCCAGAATTATTTGGAAGAAATGGAATATTTTAAACAAGGAATTAGTTTAAGAGCTTATGGGCAAAAAGACCCTCTTGATGAGTTTAGAAGAGAATCTCTAATTAAATTTAGACAACTTAATTCTGCTATTTGGCATCAAGTTGCTCAATCTATTTTAAATTTGAATATCCCTCGTTCAAACAAAAGCTCTTTAAGAAAAGTTTAATCTCTTGAAGTTCTCTTGGGTTTTCCAGGTATTCCCAGAGGCAGACTCCGGAGGCAGAGACTTCGGAGGTAAACTCCGGACAAAAAATTTCCCGGAGGTAGACTCCGGGAATGAACTCCAGAAATGTCAATTAATTAAAAATTTAAAGCCATTCTATTTTTTTTATCATTCCTTTAGGGATAAAGAAAAAATAAGCTTTTCTTTTAAAAACATATTTTTTCTTTTCTTTGTTATACATCTTTTGTTGGCAGTTTTTTAGAACAACAAAATTTTTAGTGTTCTTTATTAATTTCCCCTGACAAATAGTAGGTGTTAAAGAATCTCTTTTTTCAAGAGAATGATATAATTTAGCATCATCCCAAAAAACTTTAACATTTTTATACTTCATAGTCATCTAATGTGCCTAAAACTTTGATTTTTTTAACGACTTTTTTCGGAATCAAAAATCCATCTGAACAACCAACAATTTTCTTGTTTTCTATATGAGCATTCATGCAAACATTTACTGCTTTTTTTGTTTCATTAATAGATACACCAAAAGTTATCTCATCTGAAGGGATTTTTTTAGGAAGTCTGCGCTGGTTTGAATAAGCAGCATCCTTCCAAATAACCATAATTATACTTTTCCTCTTTTTTGCTTTTATTTTATTCATATTCCAATCTTAAAAGTTTAGGGCAGGGACATTAGACCTGCCCTTAAAATGCAAAGCTATTTTTTACCCTCCTCTTTTTACTAAGAAAATAACACATTAAACAATAAAGTCAATCCCTTCTCCCGGAGTTCTTCCGGAGGCAGTCTCCGGAGGTAGACTCCGGAGGCAGTCTTCGGGAAAGTTCTCAGGGAATTTTTAGAGGAATTAGATGGCAATTGGTTCTCCTGATGGATGAAGATTAAAAACTTTTTCTGGTACAGTAATTACTGCACTCCAGGAATAGCCTAAAGCTTCAAATGTTTCAGGGTTGGGAATATGGAGTTTTTTCCCTTGAGCAATAACGTAAACCTCAGGTTTGTTTTCTAATTTTATTAAAGTGCCGTCTTGAAGCTTTAAAGGAGATCTAATTTCAAGAGATTCTAATTCCTTTGGATCAACTTTAATTATTTTTTGATAAGGGAAGTTTGTTTCTAAAATTATTTTATCAATAATTGCTTGCCGGTAGTTATCTTTTACTAACCAGACTCCATGAGTAGTTTTATCTTGAAGGAGGGTTTCTCTTATCCAAAGAGTAGTTATAGGCTCTCCTTGTTCATAGGTGTCCAGAATTTTTAGATCTTGTTGATTAAGTTCAATAATTTCTTCTGGGTGAAACCCTATTTTTTTAAACATTTCTTCAGATATTTGTCTTTTTTTCCCATTATCAATTAGATAAATAATTCCTTGAGGAGTTTTGACTAAGGAAAAATTAGGAAAGGTCATTGGTTCTCCTAAAGGGTATTTTTGAAGGATGGTTTTTGGAATGACTTTTACATCTTCAAATCTATAGCCTAAAAGAAAGATAGTTTTAGAGAGAAATGGCCTTTTTTCTCCATTAGAAATCAGCCACACACCTTTTTCCCCTTGTGCTCTGACAAGAGAATTTTCGCCAATAGAATCTTCATATTCTCTAAACCACTTTTGAAAGATAGTCCAAAATAGTTTGTTCCCAGCAAGGTGAGGTGTATAGTTGTATAAAGCAGCAGTTGCTGCATTTTTTGGAGTTACTAATACTCCACTGATATAAGTAGTTCTTCCTTTGGCAATAGGGAATTCCCAGGGATGTTCTAAATAGTATCTTAAGCGCCAGGCTGCTTTATCTACTTGGAGACTAAATCCAGCAAATTTTTTTATAGGACTTCTGTTGTCTAAACAACCAAATCCAGTTGCCCAGTCAAATTGGCTAGGTTTTTTTGCTTGCTGGGTAACTAAAGTCTGCTCTTTTTGGATTAAGGTAATAATAACCTGAGGGTTAATTTGATGTCTTTTGCTTGCTTGGTAAATAATTTGCCCAGCGCTTTTTTCTTTTCCATCAATATCTATTGCTCGGTAATTAGCCAAAGCGCCGTTTTTCTCTTTAAGAAAATTTTCTACTTGTTCTTCAGTCATTGCCTGCCAGTTAGTCAAAGTATGGTCAGAAAGAATATATGAGGGGTCAAAAGATATTTTTTGGGTGTCTTCATCAGCAAAACAAATTGCTGGAATGAAAAGGAATAAGATAAGACAGGTTATTATTAAGATAAAGGCTCTGGAAGCGACTTTCCAGAACCTTGTTTTTAGTAATCCCTTTTCAGGGATTTTTTTCTGAGTTTTTTTTATTTGAAAGATAAAAAAGTTCATCCAGTTCAGTTTAAACAAGGACAATTTTTCCATTTTTCTTAGTTACTTTAATTTTTTTACTTTTTCTTATTTCTTGAGAAATGATTTTTAAGGCTAAAGGATCAAGGATTAACCTTTGAATGGCTCTTTTTAAAGGTCTTGCTCCGTAGATTGGGTCAAATCCTTGATTAATGATTTCTTGTTTTGCCTTGTCATCAACAGTAAGTTCAATTCCTTGTTCTCTTAAGCGATTCTTAACCTTTTCTAATTGTAGTTCTATAATTTTTTCTATATGTTTTTTTCTTAAAGCCTGGAAAATAATTATTTCATCAATTCTATTAAGAAACTCAGGTTTAAACCTTGCTCTTAGTGCTTGCTGGATTTTCTCATTCATTTGTTTTTGACTGCTTTTTTCCTCTCTGTCAGAAATAAAACCTAAAGATACTTTTTGGGCAAAGTCGCGGATGTATTCACTGCCAATATTAGAGGTCATTATAATAATGGTATTTTTGAAGTTTACTGTTCGCCCTTTAGCATCAGTTAATCGTCCATCATCTAAAATTTGAAGAAGGATATTAAATATTTCTGGGTGAGCTTTTTCTATTTCATCAAGCAAAATTACACTATAGGGCCTTCGTCGGACCCTTTCAGTTAATTGCCCTCCTTCCTCATAGCCAACATAGCCAGGAGGGGAGCCAATCATTTTAGCAACAGTGTGCCTTTCAGAGTATTCACTCATATCTAATCTAATTAAAGCGTCTTCTGTATCAAAAAGAGTTTCAGCTAATGTTTTAGCTAATTCTGTTTTTCCAACTCCAGTTGGGCCTAAAAAGATAAAACTGCCAATTGGTCTATTTTCTTCTGAAACACCTGCTCTTGATCTTCTTATAGCATTAGCTACAGCCTGAACTGCTTGTTCTTGGTCAACTAATCTGCGGTGAATTTCTTTTTCTAATTTTTTTAATTTTTCTGCTTCTTCTTCAAGCATTTTTTCAACAGGAATACCTGTCCATCTAGCTACAATTCTGGCAATATCTTCCTTCCCAACTTCTTCCTTTAAAAGTCTTTCTTTTTTCTGGATTTGAGTTAATTTTCTTTCAATTTGTTTAGTTTTTTTCTCTAATTCAGGGATCAAGCCATATTTTAGTTCAGCAACCCTTTGAAGATTTGCTTCTCTTTCAGCAATTTCAGCTTCAGCTTTTAGTTTTTCAATTTCTTTTTTATTTTTTTGGATAGCTGAAATATATTCCCTTTCTCTTTGCCAGGAAAGAGTTATCTTTTTTATTTTTTCTTGGAGATTGGCAATTTGCCTATTAATTTGATTTAACTTTGCTTGATTTTTTTCTTTTTTAGCTGCTTCTTTAGAGATTTGGAGTTTTTGGAATTTACTTTTTAATCTTTCTAATTCTTCGGGCTCTGATTCAATGTCTATTCTTAGAGCAGAAGCAGCTTCATCAATTAAATCAATTGCTTTATCAGGGAGAAATCTGTCAGGAATATATCTACTTGAAAGTTTGGCTGCAGCAATTAAAGCTTCGTCTGAAATTTTTATTCCATGATGTACTTCATATTTTTCTTTAATTCCCCTAAGAATTGCTACTGTTTCTTCAATAGTTGGTTCATTAACATAAATAGGCTGGAACCTTCTTTCTAAAGCCGCATCTTTTTCAACATATTTCTGGTATTCTTTGGTTGTTGTTGCTCCAATGCAATGAAGTTCTCCTCTAGCTAAAGCAGGTTTAAGCATATTAGAAGCATCAATAGCTCCTTCAGCTGCTCCAGCTCCAACTAATGTATGAAGTTCATCAATAAAAAGGATATAATTCCCTGATTGTTTTAATTCTCTGAGAACTGCTTTTAATCTGTTCTCAAATTCTCCTCTAAATTTTGTCCCAGCAATTAAGCTAGCTAAATCTAGAGAAATTAATTCTTTCCCTTTTAATGACTCAGGTACATTCCCTTGAACAATTCTTTGGGCTAAACCTTCAACAATAGCAGTTTTCCCAACACCAGCTTCTCCAATAAGAACAGGGTTATTCTTTGTTCTTCTGGAAAGAACCTGCATTACTCTTCTGATTTCATTGTCTCGACCAATTACTGGGTCTAATTTTTCAGACCTGGCTAGTTCAGTAAGGTTAATTGTATATTTCGTTAAAGCTTGATATTTTGCTTCAGGTTCTTTTTCTGTAACCCTTTCTGTCCCCCTTATTTCTTTAAGGACTTTTAGGACTTTTTCTTTATCTATTCCTAAATCATTTAAAAGAGTTTTTGTTGAACTAGGTACATCTAATATTCCTAAAAGTAAATGTTCTGTAGAAATGTATTCATCTTTTAATTGACGAGCTTCCTGGGTTGCTTTTAAGAGCGCTTTTTGGAGTGTTTGGCCAATGTACATTTCAGCAACACCTGTACTGCTGTAAACAGCAGGGATTTTTTCAATTAGCTTTTTAAGTTCAAATTGAAGGTTTTCCAAGTTGATTTCTAATTTTTTAAGAATAGCTGGAACAACTCCTTGTTCTTGAAGGATTAAAGCCATTAAAAGATGAGAGACATCAATTTCCTGCTGCCCTTGTTCTTCAGCTAATCTATGAGATTCTTGAATGGCTTCTTGAGCTTTTAAAGTAAAATTATTCATCATATGTTTTTTGGTTAAAGTTAAAATAAATTTGTTTCAAGCAACATTTTATCATTTTTTTCTTGCTTGTCAATTTAGATAACTTATGTTAAAATTTAATTAATTATATTATATTAAAATACTTGCTTATGATGTCTATTATGTGCAACGGAGCAGAACAATTCTTTTATATTGTTTCTGGAATAGCTATAGGGTTGATTGCTTTGTTTATTGTTGTTTTCTTGGTGATGCTGATTAAGTTTTTTCTTCGTTTATATGGCTTGATTGCTAGTTTTAATCAGAGAATTGATGAAATGTTGGAGCAGGTTAGGGATATGGGAGAGGATATAAAGGATAAAATTGAGTCATTAAGTATTGTTGGTATTTTGGCTGAAAGTTTATCTTTTTTTCGTCAAGCTTTTAAAAAAGACAAAAAGCAGACTAAAAACAAGAAAAAAGGGGAATAAATATGAAAAAATCCCTTTTATTTAAAAAAATTTCAGGGAACAGAGTAGAGTGCAAAACATGTTCCCAAAAATGTGTTTTAGGCAATAATCAGGTTGGTTTATGCGGGGTAAGAAAGAATATTAATGGGACGCTTTATTCTTTGGTTTATGGAAAAGTTTGTGCTTTAGTTATTGATCCAATAGAAAAAAAGCCTTTTTTTCATTTTTTCCCTGGTGAAAAGGCTTTATCTTTAGCTACAGTTGGCTGTAATTTAAGATGCGCTCATTGTCAAAATGCAGAGATTTCCCAGCAAGTAAAATTAGATGGCAAAATTCTTGGAGAAGATTATTCTCCAAAAGAGATTGTAAATTTGGCTAAAGAAAAAAGAGTTCCAATAATTGCTTATACTTACACAGAGCCAACTGTTTTTCTTGAATATGCTTTGGATATTATGAGGCTGGCAAAAAAAGCCGGTCTTTTTAATGTTTGGGTAAGCAATGGCTATTTTAGTAAAGAAGCTTTTGATTTGGTTGCTCCTTATCTTGATGGCATTAATGTTGATTTAAAGTTTTTTGATGAGAAAATTTCTTTAGAAATAACTGGAGGTTTGGTTAAGCCTGTTTTGGATAATTTAATTAGAATTAAGGAAAAAGGGATCCATTTAGAGGTTACAACTTTAATTATTCCTGGTTGGACAAACACTCACCAGCAAATACAGAAAATTGCTCATTTTATAGCTAATTCTATTTCAAAAGAGACCCCCTGGCATATTAGTGCTTTTTATCCATGTTATAAAATGAAAGATGTACCTCCAACCTCTTTAGAAGAGCTTGATCAAGCTTATGAAATAGGGAGAAAGCAGGGATTAAAATATATTTATCAGGGAAATGTTTCTAAGCAGGCAAATACTTACTGCCCTAAGTGTGGTTCTTTAGTTATTAAGAGGTTTGGTTATCAAATAACTCGGTTTGATAAAAAAGGGCATTGTCCTTCTTGTGGTTATGAAATTAAGGGGGTTTGGTAGGATATATCTTTATTTATTTTTTTGATTTGAGATAATATATTTATGGAAGATATTTCTTCTTATCAGTTTAAAATTGCTAAGTGGTATTGGACAAACAAAAGAAAAATTTATACCTTTTTTATAATTACCTTTGTCCTTTTTGATTTGAGTTGGCTAATTTTTGCTGGTTTTAAGTTTATAACCTACTATTATTCAACAGATTGTCATCAATTAGCTAGAGATTTGGCAATTCAAAGAACAGATTATCTTTTTTTTCACAGTTTGTTGGGCCCCCAAGAGCTAATAGTTAAAATTAGTCCTCCTATTATTGCTAATCAGTTTTATGACCTTGTTGCTTTGGCTGAAAATAATAATTCAGATTGGTTGGTTAATTTTTCTTATTCATTTCTTGATTTGAGTTCTTCAGATCAGCAAGTATTATCTCAGGGAGAGTCTTTTCTTCTTCCTAATTCTGAAAAATATATTTTTGCTACAAATGTTTCTTTAAATCACTCATTAAGAAAAGTAGATTTAGTTATTGATAAAATATCCTGGAAAAGGGTTAGAAAAGAAAAGGATAAGCAGATTCTAAGAGAAAACCCTTTGCTTGATTTTCAATTTTCCAAAGTTTCTTTAGATAGGTTTTTTTCAGAAAAGCAAAATCAAAGTATAACCCGTTTAAGCTTTGAAATTGAAAATCCAACAGTTTATAGTTTTTGGGAGGTGCCTTTAGTTTTAGTTGTTTATCAAAGGACAAGGCCTATTGGTTTGGGAGCTTTAAGTGTTAAATACTTGAAAAGCAAGGAACAAAGGCAGATAGAATATATTTGGCCATACATTCTTCCTTCAGCAACAAGGGTAGATATTAGGCCAGACCTTTATATCTTGGATCCAGATGTTTTTATGCCTTTAGAATAGGTTGCTTTTCCTTGTTTAAACGATCCTTTTATATTTTTATATTAAAGTTTTAAAAAGTTCTTTTATATCTTACATTTATTTTAATTTTGAAAAATATGAAACAAAAAGCTTTTTTCTCAATTTTATTTTTCACACTTGGTGTTGTGACTGCTCTTTTATTTTTGACCTATGTTCAGGTGTGGGCAGGTACAGTTACTTTCGAGAAAGATATAGATATGGGAAGTACCTACAAGATTATTAATTTGGTCCCACCAACAGCAGATAAAGATGCAGCTACCAAGGGATATGTTGATAGTGCTATAACCAGTGGTGACAATGACTGGGCTGGGGTAGGAGGGAACCCCACTTTGACTGGGGAGATTTATCATACTGGCAACGTCGGTATTGGGACGACGAACCCTGAATACAAGTTGGATGTTGATGGGAGTATAAGAGCTACAAGTTATATTAAAACCGACCAAGTTACCCCAAATTCTACTTGGGTGAGTGCCGGAGGTAGTAATTTACTTACAATGACCCCTTATGTAGATAATGCGTTGGGCTTTAGAACTCCTTACAAAGTAGAAAAATGGGATGGTTCTGCATGGGTAGATATTACTGATGATGCTACATGGGGATACCTTACAGATGGTAAACCATCTACTGCAATTAACGCAATTAATTTCAGCTATACCACTGATGCGTCAAAAATAAGATTGTATTATGATTTTGGTAGGAAGTGGGTAACCCCTGCTAGTCAATTAGTTATTTATAGGCAGCATCTGCATTATATTGACTATCTAAAAGTTGAGCAAGCAGATGATAGTGTGTTTACTACAAATGTTGGGACGCTAAAAGAGATTACTTCTAGAATAGAAGCAGGAGGGGATGGGACTACTATTGTCCCAACTAGTACTTTTTGGAGGAGATATTTGCGAATTCAGCTTGATGTTTCGAGACCCGCAGGTTCCACATGGATGCTTGAATTAAGAGAGATTGCTTACTATTCTCCTGCGCATTGGAGTGGGAGCAAATTAATCAGTTCCATGATTCCTATAGATTGGGATTACAATAAAAATGTATTCTTTACTGGCAACGTCGGCATCGGGACAACAAGCCCTACTCAGGGGAAATTGGTTGTTAATGGAACCATTGATGTAATGAACCACAAAATTACTAGCTTGGCCACTCCAACAGCAGATGCAGATGCAGCTACCAAGGGATATGTTGATAGTGCTATAACCAGTGGTGACAATGACTGGGCTGGGGTAGGAGGGAACCCCACTTTGACTGGGAAGATTTATCATACTGGTAATGTTGGGATAGGGACAACGGATCCAGAGGCGAAATTAGATGTAAAGGGAGATACAATCAGGTTCCAGATGGCTGATGGTGGTGCTCATACATGGTTTCCCTTTACTAATGGTGAGGTTTATATAACTAGTGACTTAGATAAAAGTGGGAATGGG
>JAGGUQ010000001.1 GCA_021158435.1 bacterium | reverse complement strand
TTCCTAAACTTTACTGGTAAGGAAAGTCTGTTTTTATCATCTATTAAATAATGGTATTCTCCTATAAACATACTTATCAACAAAATTTATTACTTTTCCCCACTTTTATCCACAATTTTCCACAACACTGGTATTATATACCATTTTCCCCCACAAAGCAAGAGTTTCCTGTGGATAACTCACAACTCAAAAACCAAATTCCCGGAGGCAGTCTCCGGAGGTAGACTCCGGAGGTAGACTCCGGGAAAGTTTAGAAAAACAAAAAGGGCAGAGTTTTACTCTGCCCGAATTTCTTTTCTCAAAATTTTAAAAATCAAATTTCTTCTCCAGCATTAATTTTCTTTGCTGTTTTGAAGGTATTCCCGAAGTATTCCCGGAGGCAGTCTCCAGAGGTAGACAGCTGAGTTTCTCAGAGGTAGACTCCGGACAAATACGGATAGATAATATTACAGCTGGGCTATTTTTGAACAATGCTTAAAAATCTCTACAAAGTTAACCAACATATTATTAAAAATTGTTGCATCTGCTGTAACACACTCTCTTTGATAAAATCTTTCTAAATGTTTAATTTTGCTCTGACTAAACATTTTTCCAACTTCACTGCTCTTATCTAATATTTTTCTTAAACTTTCCCCATCTAACTTAGACAAGCCAACCTCTAAAGCGCAGATAACCTGCTTAATTATCCGAAAGAATTCCCTAATTTCTTTTTCTCCTTGTGAGGAAAAAACCACTTTCTTTTCCTTTTTGTACTTAGCCAACCTCACTATATTCAATATCCTGTCCCCTATTCTTTCCAAACTGTCCACTATTACTGAAATATCTATCATTCTTTTTGCTTGCTCCTTAGTCAACGTACTTTTATCCAAACCATCAAGATATTCTAAGATATCATGATGTAATTCATCTATAACTAACTCAATATAATTAACTTCTGAATAATTAGACTTTTGGAAATCAAAAACCAATTTTTCTGTTTTTTCTAACATCTTTACAATAAGGGCAACAATCCTTGACAACTCTTTTCTAACAGCATCCAATGCTTTATCCGGAGAATCAAGCAATTTTTTATCTAAATAAACTGGGAATATAGGGTAAAGCTCCTCTTTGCCTGGCAAGAGCTTCTCAACTAAAAGGGCAACTTTTTTGTCTAACAAAATAAAAAAGAGGACAAGAAAAAGATTAAAAATAAAATGGAATAAAACTATTTGATAAGCAAGTGGGATCTGCAATTTTACTAACCAAGGAGAATAAATAGGAAAAAGGAAGGTAAAAATTAATGCTCCAAAAACTTTAAAAAGGAATCCAGCTAAAGCAGACTTTTTTCCTGATAAACTCCCATTTAAGCTGACCAAAACAACACTTATACTTGTTCCAACATTAACTCCTAAAATAACTGGGATTATCCCGTTTAAACTAATTCCTCCTCCTTGCTGTACAAGGAAAATTAAAATACTTATTGGGACAATGCTTGCCTGAACTAAAGCAGTAAAAACAAGAGCTATCAAAAAAGGAATTAAGGAAAAATAATCTTTTTCAAAAACCTGAACAAATAAATTGCTCTGTTCTAATTGTTTTGCTACCTGACCAATCAAATCCAAACCAAAAAACATTAAGCCAAAATAAAATAAGCTTTTACCAATTCTTTGCAAAGAATCTTTTTTGCTAAAAAGATAAAAAAATCCCCCAATAATTATAATCAAGGGGGATATTTTTGTTATTTTGAAAACAACTAAAAATGGGCTAAGAGTTGATCCTAAGCCAGCACCTAAAATAACTGGTAAAGAACCTAAAAAGCTTACTAAACCTGCACCAACTAACCCAACAACTAAAATATTGGCAGCAGAACTACTTTGAAGCAAAAAAGCTAAAATAAAACCAAAAATGCATCCTAAAAATCTGTTCTTGCTCAAAAATTCTAAATATTTTCGAATTTTAAAACCTAGAACCTTCTGAAGGGTAAAGCCTAACCTTTTACTGCCAATTAAAAAGAAAACTAAACCTAAGAAAAACAATAAAATATCTCTAAGCATAATCTAGGAAGAATTTTTCTTTTTACCACTAAGAATAAATGGAGTAGCTACAGCAATTGAAGACCATGTACCAGAAATAACTCCTATAATCAAAATTAAAGCAAATGTTTGAATCCCTGAACCAGCAAAAAAAGCTAAAGATAAGAGGACAAAAATTGTTGTTAAAGATGTGTTAAAGGAACGAACTAAGCTTTCATTTAAGCTTCTATTTACTACCTCCTCAAAGTTTTCCCTACCATAAAGCAATGTATTTTCTCTTATCCTATCAAAAATAACAATAGTATCATTAACTGAATAGCCTAAAATAGTTAATAAAGCAACAACAAAAAGGGTATTTATTTCTACTCCTTTTAAAACTCCTAATAAAGCATAAAATCCTGACATTATTAACATATCATGAGCTAAAGCAATAATAGCTCCCACTCCATAACGCCAAGATTCCTGATGCTTAAAAATACGGGACAATTTTCGGAAAGCCCAGACAATATAAAGAAAAACCAAAATCAAAGCAAGAATAATTGCTACCTTTGACTTAGACTTTACTTCTTCTCCAATAACAGGTCCAACAATTTCATATCTTATTTCTGTTGGATTCCCTAATTGCTTTAAAATCTCCTGATGAAGCTGTTCATCAATTTCTTTTATTCTTAAGACATAAGTATCATTTTGAGTTGCTTGTATCCTAATTTCGCCCAAATCAAATGAACTTAATTTATCTTTTATCTGAGAAATCGTTAGGTCACCTTTTTCTATCTCAATCATTGTCCCTCCTTGGAAGTCAATTCCTAATCGTGGAGGAAATAAAATCAAAATTAAAATAGATGCTAAACAAAAGAAAAGAGAAATACCAACTAAAATTTTTCTTTTTTGAATAATTTTATACATAATTATTTATTTAATTTCTTAATTCCTATCCAGGCCTTTCCTTTATCAAAATTAATTTCTTCTTTAACAAGATAAGGAGGATTATCTTTTAAAAAGATATCATGAATAGATATCTCTTTTTTTATTTCTTCTTTATTCTTTTTTAAGAAATTAACAAACCTTTCTTCTCCTCCACAATAAACATCAATTATATCCTCTCTAACAAGGCCTGCTTGTTTCCTCATTTTCTGAATAGTTCTAATTATTTCTCTCAGCTGTCCTTGCTTTCTTAATTCTGGGGTAATTTCTGTATCTAAAACAAAAGAATCTCCTATTTCCACTTCAAGTACATTTACTTCATCTTTAACTAAACCTAATAACTCCTCCTCTTTTATTGTTTGATTGTCTATAACTAATTTACTCAAAGGTTGACGAACTTTTATTCCCTTTTCTTTTCTCTCAGCTAAACATAAAGCAACTATATCTCTAACTGCTTTCATCTTTTCTTCTAATTCATTATCAATTAAATCTTCTCTACCCTGAGGATAGTCGCAAAGATGGACGGATTCTGGCATATCTTTTTTCTTCAGTTCTAAATAAGAACTTTCAGCAAAAAAAGGTATTATTGGAGCAAGAAGTTTTGATAAATTTATCAGTATATAATAAAGGGTACAAATTGCTTTTTCCCTTTGTTCATTCCCCTGCTCTAACTTAAATTTCTTCCTAGACCTTCTTATATACCACAAGGATAAATCTTTAAAGAAAAATTCTTCTATTTCATTAACTGCTTTTGCTGAGTTATAACTATCTAAATATTTATTTACCTTAATAGCTAAATTATTAAACCGAGAAACTATCCATTTATCTAAAAGGCTGTCCGAAAACTTTGAAAGATCTATATTTTCTATTTCCTCCTTTTTTACATAAGTCTTAAAAAAAGTATAACTATTTATCAAATTTAAAAGTTTTCTTCTAATCTCATCAGCAACTCCAAAGCCAAAACGTAGGTTATAAATAGGATTTTGTTTAGAATATAGCCAGCGCATTACATCAGCCCCCATTTTTTCTGCTGCTTCATCAAACCAAATAGTGTTTCCCTTTGATTTATGCATTTCCTCCCCTTTTTCATCAACTACTGTTGCATAACCAAATATTGTTTTCATTGGAGCAACCCCTTCTAAAACAGTGCTCATTACAATAAGAGAATAAAACCAGTTTTTAAATTGACCAGGAAAGGATTCACAAACAAAATCAACAGGGAACCACTGCTGCCAATATTTTTTATCAGAGAAATACTTTAAAGTTGAAAATGGGACTATTCCTGCATCCAACCATGGATTACCAACATCAGCAATTCTTGAAATAACATTCCCGCAAACAGGGCATTTAATTTTCACCTTATCAACAAAGGGTCGATGGGGTGAATGGCCTTCAAACTCCTCCCAACCTTCAACTGCTTTTTGTTTTAATTCTTCTTTTGATCCAATAACTTCAAAATTGCCGCAATTCTTACATTCATAAATTGGTAAAGCTAAACCCCAATATCTATTCTTCTTGCTAATCAACCAATCATCCATATTTTTCAGCCAATCTAATTCTCTTTCTAAACCAAATTGTGGTATCCATTTTATTGTCTTGGCTATTTGCATTAGCTTTTCTCTTAATCCTTCCATTGAAATATACCATTCATCAGCAATTTTCCAAACTAGCTCTTCCCCGCAACGCCAACAAACAGGATAACGATGTAAATAACTATGAGTCTTAAAAAGAAAATTTCTTTCTTTTAATTTTTCTAAAATTATTTCTGGATTTTTTTTGGCATTTTTACCAGTTAAATCTCCTAAACCTTTTTTATAACTAGCATCATCTTGAATTGGAGAAATAACTGAAAGCTTAAATTCTTTACCTATTTTAAAGTCTTCATCCCCTGCTCCAGGAGCAATATGTAAAATCCCAGTTCCTTCTTCATCATTAACAATTTCCCCAACATCAACAACTGAATGAAATGTTTCTGGATTTTCTTCTCTTGCTTTTTTCACCATTTCAAGATCATCAAACGCTCCTTTATATTTGAAGGCTAAAAGTTCTGAAGTTTTTATTTCTTTTTCAAATTCTAAATCTTTTCCAGTGTTCTCAACAACCCACTCTTTTAAAGGCTTGCCATCCCTTTGAGGAATTCTTTTGTTTTCCCCTTTGTAAAGGAATATATATTTTTCCTTGGTTTTTTTATCCTCCCAAAGTGCGTAAATATAATTGCTGTTTATTCCTAAAGCAACATTTGCTGGGATTGTCCAAGGAGTTGTTGTCCAAACCAAAAAATATGTATTTTCTAAACCAACAACAGGTGCTTTAAAAAATATCGAATCATGCTCAATTTCTTTATAATCTCCAGTTAAAATTTCATGCTGAGA
This sequence comes from bacterium, assembly GCA_021158435.1. Taxonomy (GTDB): domain Bacteria; phylum Patescibacteriota; class Patescibacteriia; order UBA2591; family MWDC01; genus MWDC01. The sequence continues at coordinate 14,540 of JAGGUQ010000001.1, read as the reverse complement.
AATTGCTGTTTCACATCTTGGACACCAAGGAACAATATCTCTACCTTTATAAATCAAACCTTGTTCTTTACATTTTTTCAAAAAATGCCAAATCGCATAATTATTCTCATCTGACATTGTATAATATGAATTCTCCCAATCCATCCACTGACCTAATCTAATTGATTGTTCAGTCTGAACCTTGGAAAACTTTTTTACTCTTTGCTTACACAACTCAACAAACTTAGCAATAGATGCTTCTCTGTTATTTGGAACCAAATTTTCTATATCCTTTTTATTTTTCAAACCTAATTGCTTCTCAACCTCTACTTCAACCCATAATCCTTGACAGTCAAAACCATTTTGAAACCTCTGATCAAAACCTTTCATTGCTTTATATCTCTGAAAAAGGTCTTTATAAGTTCTTCCCCAGGCATGATGAACCCCCATTGGGTTATTAGCAGTTATTGGCCCGTCCAAAAACGACCACTTTTCCTTACCTTTATTCTTTTCTCTTAATTTTTCAAAAATTTTGTTTTCTTGCCAAAACTTTAATATCTTATGTTCTTGTTCAGAAGACAAACTTAACATAGAAGTTCTTAAATTATTCAAACAAACCCTTATTTAGAAGGAAAAAACCTTTTTAAACCCATTTCCAAAAACAAACGAGTTACAACCATTGCGCTAAACATACTCACTAATATTCCTATACCTAAAGTTAACCCAAATCCTTTTACTAAACCTGTTCCAAATTGATAAAGAATAAAACAAATTATTAAACTCGTAATATTACTATCTCTAATAGCTGTCCAAGCATGTTGAAAACCTGCTTTTAAAGCAATCAAAGGTTCTTTTCCTAAAGCTTGCTCTTCTTTTATTCTTTCAAAAATCAAAACATTAGCATCAACAGCCATACCAATAGATAAAATAAACCCAGCCACTCCAGCTAAAGTCAGGGTAACTGGAATTAACTTGTAGATTGCCAAAACAATCAAAGCATATACCATCAAAGCTAAGCAAGCAGCAATACCTTTTCTTCTGTAAAAATAAATAAGGAAAGCCATTACCAATAATAAACCCAAAAGTCCAGCAAAAAAACTTCTTTCTAAATATACTTTTCCTAAACTTGGGCCAATTTTTTGCTGAGAAAGCAGTTCAATAGGAACAGGCAAGGCTCCAGCTGACAAACGTTCAGCCAATTCCTTTGCTTCTATTATAGAAAACTTACCAGTAATCACTGCTCTACCATTTGGAATAACCTCCTGAACTGTTGGAATGCTTATTGGAGTGCCATCAAGGAAAATAGCTACTGGCTTATTAATATTTCTCTGTGTAATTTCTTTAAAAAGTTTTGCCCCTTCCTCATCAAACTCTAAAGAAACCTGAGGGGCATTTTGTTGGTCAAAAGATAAATATGCTCTTTTCAAATGTTGGCCAGTTAATCCTGTATATGTCCATTCTGGAACTTGAATATCTTTACTTTCTTTTAAGAACAAAATATGGCTGGCCCTTACTTCTGTTTCTCCTTGTTGGTTGGTTCTTTCATCTACTTTTTTTATAATATGATAGCCAAATTGAGTTTCAACTGGTTCAGGAGTAATTTCTCCCTTTTTTAAATCTTCAAAAACAGCTTTTTCAAATTCTGGGACCATTACACCCTTGCCAAACCAACCTAAATCTCCTCCTTTTTCTTTAGACCCTACGTCCTCAGAGTACTCTTTTGCTAAGTCTTCAAAACTTTCTCCTTTTTTAATTCTTTCTAAAACAGACCTTGCTTTTTCTAGTTGCTCTTGATTATACTGATCAATCTCTGCTTGCTCTTCAGGGGTTAAACTTCTTGCCTGGCCTTGTTCTTTAAACTCCAAAATTGGAGTCTGGCCAATCATTTCAAGGGCCTGACTCACATTACTTATTCCTGGCAATTCAACAATAATTCTCCACTCATTACCTGTTTTTGCTGTTTGAACTTGGGGTTCAGCAACACCAAAAGCATTAATCCTTCTTTCAATTACATCTCTTACCCCTTCTACTGCGTATTCTATATCTTCCTGGGGAACTTTATCAGTGTTTGCTTTATAAACAAGATGAAGCCCTCCTTGTAAATCTAACCCAAGATGGACTTTTAAATTACTAAACCAATTATGCCCTGGAACCCAAGATGGAACTCTTGGTAAATCAACAAGCAAGCAAAAAATAACTAAAACCAAAATTAAACTAAATATTGTCCATTGTTTATTATTCATAATAAAAAAACTTTTAAAATAAAAACTCTATAGAAAGAATTATTTATTTTGCTTTTTCTTTATTTTTCTGGCAACCTTTTTCAATTCTTCTAATGTTCTCATTGGTCCTCCTACTGTGGTTAAATAACCTGGATATTTATCAAAATAAACTCTTTTTTTATTTACAACTGCTGGTTTAAATTTCTTCCCTAATCCATGGAAAGGGTAAAGTTTAATATGAGCATGATCAACTTCTGTTCCCTCAATTACTAACCCAACTTTTTCAACTTTTAAACCTTTTTTTAAAATATTCACCACTTTTCTAGCAGCTTGAAGAAATTCCCCATATTCTGATTTGGGCATTTTAAAAACATCAGCTGAATAATGCTTTTTTGGAACAACCAAGGTCATTCCTTGTGTATTAGGGCATATATCTAAAAATGCCAGGAACTTTTTATTTTCCCAAATTTTTACACAAGGAATTTGGCCTTGAACAATTTTACAAAAAATACAATCTTTTTTCATTTTTATTTTCAAATTTAAAATATATAAATTGATATTAAAATAAAAAGCCCTTTCTGTCAATGTTCTCCTAAATTTCAAATTCAGAAACACATTAAGGAGCTGGCCGAAGAACTGCTGGAATTGTTTTGATTAAAATTTCTAAATCTAAAATAAATGACCAATTTTGAAGATAATAAATATCTAATCTTGCTTCTTCATCAAAACTTAAATCTGAACGCCCTGAAATTTGAGCCAAACCTGTAATCCCTGGCTTTATATTCAACAATCTTTTATGCCAAATTTGATAACGAGCAACCTCATTAGGTTCATGAGGACGAGGCCCAATTAAACTCATTTCTCCTCTTAAAACATTAAAAAGCTGAGGAAGTTCATCTATACTGGTCCGCCTAAGGATTTTCACTACCCGAGTAATTCTTGGGTCATTCTTCATTTTAAAAAGAGGGCCTTTTCTTTCATTAAACTTTGCCAACTTTTCCTTTAATTTATGAGCATCTTTTATCATTGAGCGGAACTTCCATAATTTAAAAACTTTGCCCCTTTCCCCTATTCTTTCCAACCTGACAAAAGCTGGGCCAGGAGAATCCAACTTTATAATCAAAGGAACAACTAAGAAAACAGGAGAAAGCAAAACAACCAAAATGCTTGCTGCAATAAAATCAAAAATGTCTTTCAAAAATCTATTCCAGCCAACTAAAGAGGTTTCTACAAATTCCATTACTGGTATGCCCGACAAAAAATTTAAATTAATTTTTGAGGTGCTTAAACGAAATAAATTAGGAATATACTGGAAAATAATCTGATTATCAACACAAAAATCAATTATTTTTCTTAACTCGTTAAACTCAAAAGAAGGGTCAGCTTGAATAATTTGACTGATTTCTCTTGCTCTGTGTCTCCATTTTTCTTGCAGCTCTTTTTCTGAACTTAAATAATCAATTACCTTATAACCTAAATTCGGATTTTCTTTTAGTAGTTTAACTAACTTCTCTCCTATATCTGTTTTCCCAATTACTACTATTGGCTCTAAGTCTTTTCCTTGAGAAAAGCGTAAATTTTGAAAATAATGGATAATTAATCTTCCTAAACAAACAAAAAAGATTGAAAAGAACCAAACGCTCACAATAATAAATCGAGAAGGAATCAATTCTCTTCTGAAAAAGCTCGTTAATAAAACTAAAAGAATCCCAATTGTACAAACTAGAAAAACTTTTAAAACCTCTTGAGAAAAATGCAATCTCCTTGTTCTATAAAGGCCGCTTAAGGCAAAAAGCCCCAGCCAAATAAAAGAGGCAGAAAAAATAATCAAAAAATAATCAATAAATTTTATCTCAAAAACTACTGGGAAAAAATCTTTTAAAAGGAAAAATCTCAACCAATAAACAAAAATTCCTGAAAAAACTAACATCAACCAATCTAAAGGAACTTTAAAGAAAAAAAGCAGTGGCACTTTTCTCATATTGCAATTACTCAATTCAAAATTATCAAAATATTTCCCAAAAAAACACTTTTAAGAAAGATATTTAAAGCCAAGAAAAGTCTTTAATCACAAACAGCAGAAGAAGCACTTACCTCACCCTCTCCTAACTGAATGTTGCATTCCTCTGGCGGGTTAAGGAAAGCTCTACAAATAGCTTCTTTATATGCTTGAGGAGTTCTTTCTCCTTGATAGCGCACGCCATTAATCAACAAAGTTGGCGAACCAGTAATTTGGTAGGTATTATTTAATTCTACTTGTTCTTCTAATAAACTTTCTGCTTCCTTTTCTTGGCAATTCTTAATCTTTTTAACATCAATACCTAATTCCTGAGCAATAGATTCCCACTTTTCTTCTACATCAGAAACATTTGTTTCATTATCAATCTTTTCAACAAAATCCCACAAATATTCTGGCTGATATTTGGCTACACATAATTCTCTAATATCTTGTTTTAACTCATTAATTCCGTGCATAGAGCAATACTTTTCATCCTCTGATAAACACCAATCCTCTGCTTGTCCTCCAACATTAGTTGCATAGTTTGAGTAGATTACACTATTCAAATGTATATCTGCTTTATCCTTTAATAACCTGGCTACAGGAATCATTGCTTGTTCTGCTTGATTGCCATAGGGACAATAAGCCATAACAAAAAGATGGACTTCTGGCTTTTCTGTTTTTGGAATCTCTGACAAAGCTTTTTCTTTTTCCTGTTCTTCTGCTTGTTTTTGCTTGCTTACTTCTTCAATATCAATTACGTTAGGAAAAAGTAATTTGCCATCAGTGGAAATATAAGAAAGAAATTGATTCCCATTTAAATCAATTTTAAACTCATATAATCCACTTTGATATCTTGGACTATCCTCAACCAAACTTACTTCAGTTCCGCCTGTTAATGCATCTTTATTCTCATTAATAAATTCAATTGCTTGATTAACAATTTCTCCTGCTTTAAGGGCAATAATTTTATTATACAAACCAAAACCTCCAGTAACTAATGAAGAAATAAGGAGCAAACAAAGGACTACTGAAACCAAAAACCAGCAATTTGCTTTCATAAAAAAAATGAAAATTAAATAAATAATTAAGCAACCTTTAAAAATCTCTTAACTTAGCTTTAAACTTAACTTCTAAAATATTAATAATTTTTCTCTGAATATTATCAATCTCCTCTGCTCTTAATGTTCTATCTTTTGCTTGATAAATAATATGAAAAGCAATATTTCTTTTGTCACCAAAACGGGGATGGGCAAATACATCAAATATCTCTACCTGCTTTATTAAGGGATTAATCTGTTCCACAGTTCTTTCTATTTCTTGGCAAGAAATACTTTTATCTATTAAAAAAGCCAAATCTCTTTTTACTGGTTCGTACCTTGAAATAGGCTGATACTGTTTTCTTTTATTCTGAACTTTTAGAAGAACAGAAATATCTAATTCAAAATATCCATATTTGTTCTCCTCATCCTTATATTCTCCAAGGATCCCAAGTACCTCTTTATCAACAAAGATAACAGCTTGACTGCCAAATAAAGTCTTATTTACCCATGCTTTTGGTTTTGCTTCAAAAAAATCTTTAAACTGAATTTTATTTTTATCTACCCAACAAGCATCAAGAATAGACTCAACTATCCCCTTGGCTTTAAAAAATAAATTATCTTCCCCAACAATTATCCCTCCCAGCCTTTTTTTCTCAAAAATCCCCTCTGAATCTTTTAGAAAAACCTTTCCTATTTCAAAAATTCTAAATCTCTTAAAGTGCTTTTTGTTCTTTTCTATATTCCTTTCTAAACTTTTAACAATTTCAACTCTTAAATATCTTTGGTTAGAATTCAAAGGATTAGACAACTCTAATGCCTGTACTTTTAAAGCCTTTTGTTTTGTAGAAAAAACATATCCTGGAGTTTCATAAAAGCCTATACCTTTTAGCAAATCCTTCAAACTATCTTCTAAATAAAGTTCTTTATTAAATTCTGGAACCTCAAAAGAACCATTAATTGGCTGAGGTTTAATTCTATTAAAACCATAAATCCTCCCTACTTCTTCAATTAAATCTTCTTCTAATTTAATATCTTTTCTAAAAATAGGAGGACGAACAATTAAGGCCTTTTGTTTTTGTTCCACTTTAAAACCCAATGAGGTCAAAATTTTTACTACTTGGTTTTTAGGGATATTAACATTTAAAAAGACGTTTATTCTATCCGGATTTAATTTAATACTTTTCAATGAAGGCTTCTGTGTTTTTCCTAATCGCTTTACAATTAAAGAACTTACTTTACCTTTAGCTAATTCTTCTATCATTTCAATTGCCTGAATTAATCCGTCTCCAGCAAAATTTAAAGGCAATCCCTTTTCAAACCTCAAAGAAGCTTCTGTTCTTAAACCTAATTTTTGAGATGTTCGACGAATACAAATTGGAGAAAAAATAGCTGATTCAACTAAAATTGTTTTTGTTGTTGAACTTACCCCAGATTTTTCTCCTCCCATTATTCCAGCTAAAGCTATTGCTCTTTTAGCATCAGCAATAACTAAATCATGATTGTCTAATTGATAAGTTTGCTCATTTAAAAGCAAAATTCTTTCCTTATCTTTGGCCCGACGAATAATTATTTTCCCTCCTTTTACTTTTTCCCAATCAAAAGCATGAAGAGGCTGGCCTGTTTTTAAAAGGACATAATTCGTAATATCAACTATATTATTAATTGGTCGGAATCCTAAATTTCGCAACCTATTTCTTAACCACAAAGGAGAAGGTTCAATCTTTACCCCATCTATTTTTACTCCTAAGTATAAAAAGCATAAATCTTTAGCTTGAATTTGAATATCTAAATCCTGAAATTTCTTTTTTTTCAAACTTTGATTAATTTTTCTAATCCTTAAATCCTGCGGTTGACCAGCTAAAACATCTTTCTCTACTGAAGGAATATCTTTTTTTAACTTGCTTTCCTTTAAAAAAGCTTTTATTTCCCTAACAAAACCTAAATGATTATATAAATCTGGACGATGAGCTAAAGAAGAATTTTCTATTTCAAATATTGTATCTTTTAATCCTAATAAGTTAATGATTGATTCCCCTGGTTTAGCCTGGGAAGGAAGAATAAAAATGCCACTATGGTCATCTCCTATACCTAATTCATCTTCAGCGCAAAGCATCCCTTCTGAAACAATACCTAAAATACTTCTCTTTTTAATTTCTTGATTAAAAATTACTGCCCCAGGTAAAGCTAAAGGAACTTTTTGCCCAGGCGCAATATTATCTGCTCCACAAACAATTTTTAGCTCCTTTAGGCTCTTTTCTTGGGGAAGTTTAGTTAAAACCCAAACTAATTTTAATTTCTTGCTTTGGGGATGAGGTTTAATTTTCTTAATTTCTCCAACAACTACATTCTTTAGGCCTTGCGACAAATCCTTAAAGCTGTCAATTTCAACAACATGATTAGTTAAAATATTAGCCAATGTTGATGGCTTAACTTTAAAATCAATATATTCCTTAAGCCAGTTATAGGAAAGTTTCATATAATCAACAATTAAAATTGGGACATAAATCGCAAATCTCCTGAATGAAATAAACGAATATCATTAATGTTATGCCTCATCATCACCAACCTATCTAAACCTAAACCAAAAGCAAAACCCTGCCATTTATAAGGATTAATTCCTCCATTCTTTAAAACATTGGGGTGAACCATACCTGCCCCAGCCAGCTCTATAAAACCTGCATACTTACAAGTAGGGCACCCTTTCCCCTGGCAAACTTGACATTCAATATCAACTTCTAAACCTGGTTCAACAAAAGGGAAATATCCTGGGCGCCAACGAAGATTCACTTCTCGGCCAAAAAAATACTTCAAAAAATTTTCAAGAACATACCTCAAATTAGCTAAACCAATATCCTTGCTAACAGCTAATCCTTCTACCTGATAAAACTGAGCTTCATGAGAAGCATCTATTGCCTCATAACGGAAAACTCTCCCTGGGGTAATTACCCGAAAAGGAGGTTTATGCTTTTCCATATATCTTATCTGACTAGGAGAAGTATGTGTTCTTAATAAAAATTTATCTTTAGATTTTTCTTTATTTTTAAGCCAAAAGGTATCCATACTATCTCTTGCTGGATGATAATCAGGGATATTCAGGGCATCAAAGTTGTAATATTCTGTTTCCACTTCTGGACTTTCTATAATTTCAAATCCTATTGATTTAAAAAAATCTATAACTTCTCTTTTAGCATAAGTTAAAATAGATAAATGCCCTAAATTTATTCTTTCACCTGGCTGAGTTACATCTAATTCAGCCCTTTTTATTTCCTGAAATGGCTTTTTGGAAAGAATAGTCCTCTTTTCCTGAATCTTTTTTTCTAAAACTTCTTTAACTTGATTTGCTTTTTTCCCTTGAATCTTTCTCTGCTCTAAAGGCAGATCTTTTAAACTTCTAAAGAATTTACTAATTTCTCCTTTTCTTCCCAAATATTTTTCAAAAACAAGATTAAGCTCTTTTAAATCATTAGCTCCTTTTATTTCTTTTTCTGCTTGCTGTTGGATAGATAAGATATCCATAATTATAATCTTAATAAAATTTTCTTTATTTTCTCTGGCAATACTTTATGGCTAAAAAGAGAATGAAATAATTTATAATCTATAAAAGAATAAAGTTCTAATGCTTTTGTCATTAGCTTATATTTTCTTCTTACTTCTTTTGCAAATTCATGAAAAGATAAATAAAGATTGTGGTCTTGTTCTGGAAGAGAGTCTTGTTTTCTTAATTCTCTTAGAAAGCTCTTCAATTTCTTTAAATCCTTTAGTTTTATATGACCAATTCTAACTAAGTATAAATGAACAAGCGTCTCTGGTGAGCAAGATAATGCTTTAATTACACCTTTGCTAAAAGGAATATTAAGTGTATATGGAGCAAATACTTCTTTGGGGATTTTTTTAGCTACCTCTTTAAACTGGAGATAAAAATCATCACCTTTTCTTACTAAATGAGGGAAAATTTGAACAATGGGCTGTTTCTTACCAAGATATTCCTCACCTTTAACCAAAGAAAAATGAACATCAGGATAAATAGGTAAACAAGGATGCCCAGCATCGTACTTTGCTTTTTTTGCCTTAAAGAATAATTCCAATTCCCGTATCTTTTCTGGCTGGCCATCTAAAACAATTATATCAACATCTCTTACTGTACCATCTGGACGATAACAAGAAGGAATTTCTCCTAAGTGCAAGCTTAAGCCCATCCCCCCAACTAAGCGCCAATCTATTCCTGAGTCATCTATTTTTTTAAAAATGCCTGACAAAATTTCGGCAAACTTTTCTTTTTGCTCTTGCTCTTGTTTATTTTCTAATTTTTCTTCCCTTTTCTTTTCTTTGTTTTCCTTTTTCTTCTCAATTTCTTTTTTGCTTAAATTTTCTTCTCTTTTATCTATTATCCGAACTTGTTCTACTTCTTTTCTTTCATTATCTGAAAAGGGAAAATTTTTTTCTGTTTCCAACATAAAAAAATAACCATCAGGATTGATTATAGTAAAAATGAAAATTTTTACAAGGTTAAAAACTTTACATAAATTAAAATTCAGATAAAATTAAAAACAATAATTAAAGCTAAAACACTTTATGGATAAAAAATGGATTCCTGAAAAATTTGAATCTTCAATCTATAGTTTATGGGAAAAATCTGGTTTTTTTAATCCAGACAACTTGCCAAAAACAAAAAATAAAAAATTTGTTGTTGCTATTCCTCCGCCTAATATTACTGGCTCCTTACATATGGGGCATGCTTTAAATGCAACAACCCAAGATATTATTGTCCGCTATCATCGAATGAAAGGAGATAAAACTTTATGGATACCAGGTACTGACCATGCTGGGATTGCTACCCAAAATGTTGTTGAAAAAGAGTTAGCCAAACAAGGGACAACCAGAAAAGACTTAGGCAGAGAAAAATTCCTGGAAAAAGTTTGGGAATGGAGAGAAAAATATGGCAATTTAATTCTTTCTCAATTTAAAAAACTTGGCGTTTCTTGTGATTGGTCAAGAAATAGGTTTACCTTAGACAAAAAATACTCTCAAGCAGTAACAACCACCTTTATTCATTACTACAAAAAAGGTTATATTTACCGAGGTCCAAGGATTGTCAATTGGTGTCCAAGATGCGAAACAGCAATTTCAGATATTGAAGTAAAATACCAAAAAGAAAAAACAAACTTATGGTATATTAAATATCCTTTAAAAAATCCAATTAATTCTTTCACCTATATTACTGTAGCAACAACCCGGCCAGAAACAATGTTAGGAGACACAGCTATTGCTGTTAATCCTAAAGATAAACGCTATAAAGATTTAATCGGGGAAAAAGTAATTGTGCCTTTAGTTAACCGAGAAATCCCTATAATCTCTCATCCTTTAATTGATCCAGAATTTGGCACTGGAGCAGTAAAAATTACTCCAGCCCATGATTTAACTGACTGGAAAATCGCTAAACAATGCGGGTTGGAGGCAATTAATGTAATTGGGCCTAAAGCAAAAATAACTGAGAAAGGAGGAAAATACAATGGATTAACAGTTAAACAAGCTAGAGAACAAATCATTGAAGACTTAAAAAAATTAAATCTTTTAGAAAAACAAGAAGAGTATATTCATAATCTTTCTATTTGCGACAGATGCCATACTCCTATTGAACCCCAAATCTCCCTTCAATGGTTTGTAAAAATGGATAAATTATCCAAACCAGCAATAAAAGTCATTAGTAAAAACAAAATAAAATTTCTCCCTAAAAGATACAAAAGAATTGCCCTCAACTGGCTAAAAAATATAGAAGATTGGTGTATTTCAAGGCAGCTTTGGTGGGGTCATCGTTTGCCTGTTTGGTTCTGCTTAAACGGAAAGGATAAAAATTGTTTTGTTGTTTCTCCTAAAAAACCTGAAAAATGTCCCAAATGTCAAGCAACTGAATTCAAGCAATCTGATGATGTTCTTGATACCTGGTTTTCCTCTGCTCTTTGGCCATTTGCTGCTCTAGGCTGGCCAGAAAAAACTAAAGATTTAAAAAGATTCTATCCAACTGATTTTGTTGCAACAGCCCAAGATATAATTTATCTTTGGATAGTTCGAATGATTTTTTCTAGTTTAGAGTTCCTTAAAAAAATCCCTTTTAAAACAGTTTATGTCCACCCAACTATTCTTAATATTGAAGGTAAAAGAATGAGTAAATCTCTTAAAACAGGGGTTGACCCTCTTGGGCTTATTCAAGAGTATGGGGCAGATGCTACCCGGTTAGGCCTTATCTTAAATCTTAGTAGAGAAACTCAAGCAATAAGATTTAACCCAAGCTCTTTAGTTGGAGCAAGAAATTTTACCAATAAAGTTTATAACATATCCAGATTTATTGCCCTTCAACAAAATAAAGCTCCTAAAGAGATAAAAATTAATTACAAAAAATTAAGTTTAGCTGACAAATGGATTCTTTCCCGCTTAACTAAATTAATCATTTCAACTGACAAAAACATTAGAAAATATGAATTGGGAAGGGCCAGCCGAGAGATTTACGAATTTGCTTGGCATGAATTTGCTGATTGGTATATAGAAATTTCTAAAGTCCAGATGAAAAAGGAGCAGCTTAAAGAACAAACAATTAATGTCCTTTATTATGTTTTAGAAAATCTCCTAAAGCTACTTCACCCATTTGCTCCTTTTGTTACTGAAAAAATCTGGCAGGATATTTTTAAAGAAAAAGAACCCTACTTATTTATTGCCCGCTGGCCAAAACCAATTAAAAAATATGTGAATAATAAAGCAGAAAAAGAATTCCTAAAAATAAAACAAAAAGCAAGCGAAGAAAAAAGTCCTTCTGGCAAAATTGATTTTTCTCTTTTTCTAAAAAAATAAAAATACTAATCAATAAAAATTCAGCTCTCTGTAAATTTACAGAGAGCTTTTATTATTCCCTCAAATCCCGGAGGCAGCCCCCGGACAGCTGGGTTTCCCGGAAGCAGTCTCCGGAGGTAGACTCCGGGAAGACTTCGGGAAAAAATTCCGGAGGCTGCCTCTGGACAGGTGAAAAGATATATTGAAAAAGATTAGATTTTAAAACTTAAATCAAAGGCTTTTTTATTTTCTTTCCAATGCTTTTTAGCTAATTCCTTTTTAATTACTTGCCAAACAACTTCCTTTTTTAAAGGCAAGTATCCTTTAAAAATAGACCTGCCTAAAAAGAATATATTCAAACTAAAATCCTCCAACCTATTTTTAGACAAAATATCAGAAAAACGAACAAATTCTTGTTCTTTTGTCCTTTTTTCTATTTCAGTAATCATTTCCCCTATTCTTATCTTTCTTTTTTCTAAAAGAAAAATATCTAAATTAGCTAATATTTTTGTTCTTTTTTTATTAGCAAAAGAACATGCTCTTAATGCTTCAATCAAATCTAAACCAATTATTAAATCTGCTTTGCTGGGTAAAATTAAAGGAGAATACTCTTTATTCTTATCCTGAATAATCCTTATTTGAGAATTCAAACTGCCTCCTCTTTGAGCCAATCCATGAAGTTCTGTTTCTTTAACTAAAAATCCCTGCTTTAAAGCACTTAAACAAACCATTTTTGCCAAAGTCAAAACTCCTTGGCCTCCATAGCCACTAATAATTAGATTAAAAACTCCATCCTGAAAAAAATTATTTTTCTTTTGCTTTGCCATTGTTCTTTTCCAAGTTAGATAAAACTATATATCCTGGAACTATTTGTTGACAAACACCACAACCAGAACAAAGTCCAGGATTAATTTCATATCCTGTTTTTTTCTTTTCTATTGCTGGGCAATGAAGTTTATCCAATTTTTTCAATTTTTTGCCCTGCTTTATAATTTTAAATTTAGGCAATTCCACACCTAATTTTCTTGCTCTCTTAAAAGTAGCTAACCGACACTCTCCCTTAACAACTAAAACACTTACTCCTTTAACTTTATACCCCTGTTTTATACCTTGAAAAAGTTCTTTCAGGTTGTAAGGGGAGACTGTTTTTACCCAATCTACTTTTAATGCTCGGGCAACATCTTCAATAGCAATTTCTTTTGATTTTCTTGAGGCATTCTCCCCTGTTCCTGGATTTGGCTGATGACCAGTCATTGCTGTATAATAATTATCCAAAACAATAACTAAGATGTTAGATTGATTAAAAACTAAATTAGCTAAACTTGGCATCCCAGCATGAAAAAAAGTAGAATCACCAATTAAAGCAATTGTTTTTCTGTTTCCTGCTTTAGAAATACCATGAGAAACACCAATGCTTGCCCCCATACAAATTACAAAATCCTCCATTAAAAATGGAGGCAAAGCGCCTAATAAATAACAGCCTATATCCCCTCCATAAATTTTTTTTCTACCAAAAATCTCTTTTAAAGCATAAAAAACAGGTCGATGAGGACAACCAGGACAAAAGTATGGAGTTCTAGGGACAACTTTTAGATTGTCCTTTAACTGCTTTTTTAAACCTAAAACATCTTTTGCTTTAGTTATTTCCAGTAAGGCTAAATATATATGTTCTGGTTTTAATTGCCCTATTTGAGGCAAAACATCTTTTCCATAAACCTTTACTCTTAAATTCCTTTCACTAATAATTTGTTTAACTCTTGCTTCAATGATTGGATCTATTTGCTCAATAACTAAAACCCTATCTACTTTTGCCAGCAATCTTTTTATTTTTTCTTCTGGCAAAGGATAACTTTGTCCTATTTTTAAAATCCAAGGATTTAATCTTTTAAACTCTCTTAAAACCTCTTTTAGGTAAATATAGCCTATGCCAGAAACAATTATTCCTAACTTGTTTTTGCCAGGGAATAATTCATTAAAACAAGATGCATTAGATTGTTTTTTTAATTTTTCAATTTTTCCCAATAACTTTTGATGCAATTTTATTGTTTGTTTGCTCCCAATAGCAAAACCATTGGGGTTTTTCAAGGAGAATTTGAAAGGAGGCTTTCTTCTTAATTTTATCTTTTTTTGATAATCTGATTCAACTACTTCTTGAGAATAACAAACTCTGGTTGTTAAACGAATAAAAACAGGAATTTTATGTTTAAAAGCAAGGTCAAAAGCAGCTTTAGTCATTTCCTTGGCTTGTTTGGGAGAGCTTGGTTCAAAAGTAGGGATTTTGCCTAAATATGAAAGCCAGCGGGAATCTTGTTCAGTCTGAACAGAGCTAGAACAGCCTGGATCATCAGAAGCAACAACAACTAAGGGGCACTCTAAATATACTAATGGCAGCAAAGCATCCAAGCTTACATTCAAGCCATAATGCTTCATTGAAACAATTGCTTTTTTACCAGAAAAAGCTGCTCCAGCTGCCCC
>JAGGUQ010000029.1 GCA_021158435.1 bacterium | reverse complement strand
TCAGCTAGTGAAACATTATTTGCTTTAACTGGTAAAGATTGGCCAGTAAAGCCTGGCAAAGAAGAGGAATTGTTTATTGAGTAATTCTATAAAAATGTTTAAAAGAAGAATTTTTAAAGTTTTCTTAATTGTTTTCATCTTTTTAAGCATTTTTTTGTTTTTTCAACCTGTTTTAGCTTTACCAAGGGGCACTATCCTTTACAAGACTTCAGCTAATGGAAAGATGTATGGACTGAATTATAACCAGATAGGCTTGTCTGTTTTTAGTAAATATAATTTTTATCCAGGAGGTGTTGGCTTGTATTTAGGGAAGAAGAATAAAGTACCAATGGTTTTAGAAGTTGAAGATGGTTATGTTCGGGAAATTCCAGCTAAGTTTTTTGTAAATTTAAATAAAGGAGAAAGATTTCTTGGAGCAAAAATTCCAAAAGATTTTAAACCAGAACAAATAAGAATTCTTTTGGAATTAGCTAAAACTCAATTAGGTGAAAGGTATGATTGGACTTACCATGAACAAAAAGGCCCTTCAGATTTCGAGTGGACATCAGTAGGTTTAGTGGAGAAAATTTATGAAAGTTTGGATAAAAAATGGAGCCTTGCTTATAAAGCAGATGAGTATGCAATTGATATTACCCCAGATGGGTTTGATGATAAGACTAAGATTAATCAAATAGGGGATTGCTTGTCTTTAAAAACAGAATTTTCAAGAATTCATTCAATAGAAGATGAAGGATTAATGACTTTTGCTTTTATAAAGTCAGTCAAGCAAATAGCTAATCAATTAAGTGATGGCAAAATAATTGATTTTAATGATTTTGATTTTAATGTTTTTGGTAAAAAAAATGACCAGAATAACTATATATTTTTCCCTTATACTCAGTTTATTCAGCCAACATTAAAGGATGTACCTTTAGACATTGAAATATCTTCCAATCAAAATTATTTTTTAGATATTCCTGAGGAAAAATTAAAAAAAGATAGATATTTGGCTTTTGGCCAGAGAATATTTTTCCAGTTAGCTAAATTAACAGGCAAAACATTACTAGAAAAAGCAATTCCAGGAAATTCTGTAATTAATCTAGCTAAAAGTATAGAAGGCCAAATAGAAAATTTAGAAAATGTTATTTATTTAGCTAGCCAGGGGAAAGTTAATCTTAATTTAAGGGAAAAAATAAAAGAAAAACTTCAATCAGATGAAAGATTGTCTTCATTAACTGGGCTTGTTTCTCAGGCTAAGGCTTCAGTAAACCAAGCCAAGACTTATTTAGATCAAGAGTGGAAAGTGACCAAAGAAGTGGATGACCGAGCTGACAAGGGGTTATTAATTCCTCAAGATGAAAGAGATGAAAAATTAGAAATAGATTCTTATCAAGGGGAGGAAGAGTTTCTTGCCCCTAATTTTTTTCTTGAGGAATTAGAGCAAGAGCTTGCAAAAAATGAGCCATTTTTTTCAGAATCAGATATAGTTATCAATGAAATTTATCCCTGGCCTGATAAAGGAGAATTTGAGTGGATAGAGCTATATAATAATACTTCAAAAGATATTCCTTTAGAAAATTGGACAATTGAAGATAAAACAGAGAAAAAATTTAAGCTAAATGATTTTGTTTTAAAAGCAAAAGACTTTCTTGTTTTAGAACAAGGGAAGCATTTTCGTTTTAATTTGAACAATCAAGGAGATGTTTTGACTTTAAGATATAATGGAGAGGTGATTGATGAAATTAGATATGGGCAAGAGGATGATAATTTGCTTTGTCATAAATCTCAATCAATAGCACGAATTTATGATGGAGAAGATACAGATAAATCAGAGGATTTTTCTGTAACTGTTTCTCCTACTCCTGGGACTAAAAATGTTATTAAACTTCCAGAGGACAAACAGGAGTTGGCAGAGGATAGGGAAAAGAATTTTCAAGAACAGAATAAGGTAAAAGAAACCAAAGATGAACTAAAACAAATTCAGGATAAGAGAGGTAAATCTGATCCTAGGTTAGGATTAGAAGAGCAAAAAGAACAAAGCAAGGATTATAGTGAAACTTTTCAAGAAGGAGAATACCTTGATATTGTTTTTAGTGAAATAGCTTGGATGGGAACAAAAGCAAGTCCTAGAGATGAGTGGATAGAATTATATAATAATACTAATAAGTTGATTAACTTAGATGGTTTTGTTATAGAAAGTTTAGATAAAAAATTGGTTATTGCATTAAAAGGGGTTATCTTCCCTCATTCATATTTTCTTTTAGAGCGCTCAGATGATTCAACTATAAAAAGTATAAAAGCAGACCAGATTTATCAGGGGAGTTTATTGAATTCAGGTCAAGACATTGCTTTAAAGGATGCTTTTGGCAATATTATTGATTTTTGCCAAGCGCAGTCAGGTTGGCCAGCTGGTTCATCTTCCTTAAGAAAATCAATGGAGAGAATTTATTTAGATGAAGCTGGCGTTTCTTCAAATTGGCATACATTTTCTGGGCAAGGCTCAGATAAGGATTCTTTAGGTTATTTTATTTTGGGTACTCCTAGAAAAGAAAATAGTTTGCCAGTAGATATAAATAATAGTGCTAATACTTCTTCAGAAAATGAAGTTCAATCCCAGGATGATGTGGAACAGACAAATCAAGGCAGTCAAGAATACCAAGAACAGGGTGATAATATTTTACCAATTACATCAATTATTAGTCATCCCTCTTTATTAACAAACCAGAAGTTTGCCTATTTTGAATTTAAGGCATCAGAATTAGCTGATTTTAAATGTAGTTTGGACAATCAAGATTGGGAGGATTGTATTTCTCCTAAAGTTTATTCCAATTTAGGGCAAGGAAAGCATTTGTTTTCTGTTTATGCTATTGATAAGGCAGGCAACAAAGAGGGTTCTCCTAAAGTTTATCAATGGGAAATAGATTTAACTGGGCCAGGTTCTAGCATTCAAACGCAAGGTTATTTTTCTTCTTTGAGCTGGCCAGGAAAAATTCAAGGAGAATTTTTTTTGAATTCGGTTTCTTCAACTACCTCTACTTTAAGTTTAGTTGATGTGGAGTCAGTAAAAATTTCCCTTCAGAGGCAAAGTGATGGCAAATATCTTAATCAAGAATTAAAATGGGAGGAGAGCCCTTTTTGGTTGTTAGCTCAGATAAAAGGAAATAAATGGGAATTTCCTCTTGATAAAGAACTCTTATTGGAGGATGTTTATTATATTCAGTCAATTGCCTATGATTTGGCTGGGAATAAGCAGGACATAATATCTTTAAATAGTTTTGTTTTTGATGATACTCCGCCGGATATTTTTGATTTAGAAATTCAAGATAAAGGCAATCGTCAAATTCGAATTAATTGGCAGCAAGCAGAAGACAATCTTTCAGGTATTGATTATTATGAACTTTATCAAAAGATAGGTGATAGCTGGCAAAGATTTAAAATAAAGGAAAATTATTTTGATTTAGGTTTAGATTGGGCAAAAAAATATAGTTTTTATTTAAAGGCTTATGATAAAAGTGGGAATGTTGCCCTTTCTAGAGAAATTGAATACTTTTCTTCTGTCCCCCAGGTTCTTATTACTGAGATTCAGGTAGGGGATAAAGAGTTTGTTGAGCTTTATAATAATGAAGAGGAAGATATTTTATTAGAAGATTGGTTTTTGTCTTATTATTCGCCGGAAAATAACTGGGACGAACCATTTAAGAGCTGGCAATTTAAAAAAGGAAGTAAAATTAAATCTAAAAGTTATTACCTTATTGGTTTCTATGGAATTGATTCTTTTTATTCTGATTGGCAGCCTTATTCTGGCTATCAGCTGAACAACCAGTCAGGAAGTTTAGTTGTTTATCCTTTTAATCCTAAAGAGAGCTTAGATGACTTAGAGTATTTTTATATTGATTTAGTTGGTTGGGGCGACAATATGTTAGTTAAAGTTAAGGAAGGAGAAACTAGTCCTTGCCCTTATGATTCTCTTAAAGAGCAGTCTTTGGAAAGAAAAAGAGACATTATAAATGGATATATTGATACAGATAATAATAAAAATGATTTCTTTATCCAGGAGAATCCTAACCCAACTAATAGTAATGGCTCTGATTTATCTTTTACTGGCCTTTGGGGATGGAAAAATAAAAAGAAAATTGTAGTTACCAATCCTTCTTTAGGGAATCTTTCTGATTATCCAGTAAGAATTGAATTGCCCTTTTACCAAGGAATGAATCAAGATTTTTCAGATATTCGTTTTTCTCTAATAGATAAAAGTGGTTTGCTTGATTATTGGATTGAGGATTACAATTCTGAAAAAGCTATTGTTTGGGTGAAGATTCCTTATTTGCCGTACTTTTCTGAGGTTAATCTTTATGTTTACTGGAATAATCCTTCAGCAGTTTATATTGGTAATCCAAAAAAGGTTTTTTCTTGGTATGATGATTTTAATGGTTTAACCAAGAATGAATATACGATTTTTGGTGAAGATAATTTTTTAACTTGGGATACAGCAAATTCCCGCCTTAATCTTATTAGGAATGACCATCAATGGTTAATTTGGCCTAAGGATTTGTCCTTAGAAAATTTTGTTTTAGAAATAAAAGCAAGCGTAGATAAAACAGCAGGGTTTGGACCTATTTGGGGGATTAAGGATGAGGGAAATTACTTTTCCTTTGTCTTTAATTGGACTTCTGGAACTTTATCCTACAAACAGAACAATCAAGATGTACCTTTATTTACCACAAGTGCTTCTTCAAATGTTAATTGGATTAGATTAACCCGTTATCAAACAAAGCATTTTTTTGAATTTTCAGACGACAATAATAATTTTTATTCTTTTGAGGAAAATTTAGTTGATCCTTATCCATTAGCTAATGGGGGAATAGGATTTTTTGCCAAAGTTGGCTGCGGTTTCCCTTGGATTGATTCCTTTTTGGTCAGAAAGTACACTCAACCAGAGCCTTATGCTTCTTTGCAATAGGGAATATAGGTGTCACAAAATGGGAAAAACTTCGTCTTCTGTAAGTGAAAGCAGGGAAATATGTTAGGAAAGTGGCAAAAAATCTATTCTTCAATTAAGATGTCTGATGACAAAAAGAATCAGACAAAGGATATGCTTCTAAAGGTGATGGAAGCAGAGTTTCCTCGCCCTGAGAAGCAAAGTTTTTCTATTGGTAAAATAGGGTTTAAGGTCCCTGTTTTTGTTGAAGCAGGAGTAGTTATTGCTCTTGCTTTTGTTTTAATTTTTTCCTTTGCTTTTATTCAGGCAAAAAAATCAGTTCCTGGCCAACCTTTGTACGTTTTTAAAAAAGCAATAGAAGAATCTAAACTTTTCTTAACACCAGCAGAGAAAAGACCTGTTTTAAGAGCAGAAATTTTAGAAGAGAGAATTAGTGAAGCAAAATTATTGGCTGAGAAGCAGAAAAATTTTGATTATTTAAAAGAAATCAATAGAAATTTTAAAAAGCAGCTTTTTGCTTTAGAAAATGACTTAAAGAATTTACAGCAAATACCAGAGGATTCAGAATCTTTAAACCAAAGACAAGATAAGACAAAAGACGATTCAGCTATTGGTTCAAAGCTTACTTCTCCATTAGAAGAAAATGATTTAGGTTTTTATCTTTACATATCCCAGGATTTGGATAAAATTATAGATGAGACAAAGGATTTGATTGCTAATGGTAATTTTGAAGCAGCTTTAGAGAAAATAAGTGAGATTGAAAAAATTCAGAGTTCTGAAGAGAACATGCAGGAAAGTGAAGGTGAAGATGTTCAAGAGGAACAAGAAGAGAATTTAGAAGATAATAATTTAGATTTACAAAATCAAGAAGTAAATAATAAAGTCAACCCAGTTGAAGATAGTTTTGATTTTCAGAAAATAGAGAATCAGCAAGAAAAAGAAAGTGAAAGTAAAAAGGAACAAACAAAAGAGCAGGAAGAACCAGCTGATTTTCAAGGAAAAATGATTAAAAGTTTGTAATTAAAATTTAAATAGTTTATATATCTAAACGTCCTACAGCCTTACTTTCTAATAAAAAGGGTCGAGTAGAAAGTAGGCTGTTCCCTAAGTTTTTAGGGAGAGAAAGGTCGAGCTCTTAAGAAAAGAGCAGGACGTTAATAATTAAGTTATTAAACAACTATGTCGAACGTAAAAAAAGTAATTGCTCTTGGTACTACTTTGGCGACTGTTCTTTGGAGCTTTGGCGGGGTTATTCCAGCAGGTGCAACAGTCATTTCTAATGGTGACTTGGTTAAAACTGCTGATAGCCCAGCTGTTTATTTAATCCAAGGATCACAGCGCCGAGTTTTCCCTCATGCTAATGTCTATCATTCCTGGGGGTATCCAGCTGATTTCTCTACTGTCAAAACTGTGAGTGCCAGCGAGCTAAATGCCTATGAAGAAGGGAACCCTGTTCCTTTTAGAGATGGGTCTTTGTTCAGAGGCACAACAACCAGTTTTGAGGGCTATGATAAAACAGCTGTCTTCTATGTTGAAGACGCTAAAATCAGGCCAATTAAATCAGCTGAGATTTACCAGGAATTGTTTGATGATCCAAATTGGGAACTAGTTACTTGGGTTCCTGATGACTTACTCTCTAAATTTGCTTATCCTGAAGGTTCAATGATTGAGTCTGCTGACAAACATCCAGATGGGTGTTTAGTCAAGTATGAAGGCTCTGACACTATTTACCTTATTCAGGATGGCAAAAAAAGAGAAATCACTCCAGAAGCTATTGAAGCAAACCGCTTAAGTAATTATAAAATCTTCACAATTAGTGAAGATGAAACTTACCCAGATGGGACCAAAATTACTGGAGCAGAAGAAGCTCTTCTTACTCCAGGTTGGTCAACTGTTGTTAGCGGTTTAACTGTTTCTTTGGCTTCTGATTCTCCTGAAGCAGCTAATGTTCCTCTTACAGCTCAAAATGTTGAGTATACTAAAGTAAAGATAGTTAATGGTAGCGCTCCAGCTCAGATTAGCTCAATTACTGTTAAAAGGTCTGGGTTGGGTACATACAATGACTTTGCGAAGATTGGAATTTTTGAAGGAGAAACCCAGCATGGTGTTTACAAGACTTTAAGTTCAGCTACTGATACAGCTACCTTTAACTTCTCTACACCAATTAGCTTAGCTGCTAATGAAACCAAATACCTTTCTATTAGAGC